>DASSFA010000178.1:0-2996 GCA_035694895.1 Rhodanobacteraceae bacterium
TGCTGACCTGCATCCTTCTGGTGACTGCCGCGCTTTTGGTGAGTTTTGCCAAATGCGCTGGCTGCCTCTCGAAGGCTCCCTGCGACGTCCCCCCGCTTTCAGTAGCGGGATGATTTGGAGTCCGGGTTACTGTAGCTGAGCTTGTGCCAGTTGTTTCGCGTAGTCGGAAGGCGTCATTCCGCCGAGCGCTTTTTTGGGCCTTTGCTCGTTGTATTCGCGACGCCAGGTTTCGATGATGGTTCGAGCGTGCAGCAAGTTGGTGAACCAGTGTTCGTTGAGGCACTCGTCGCGGAAGCGGCCGTTGAACGATTCGATGTAGGCGTTCTGGTTTGGCTTGCCCGGTTCGATCAGGCGCAAGTCCACACCGCGTTCGTGTGCCCATGTGACCATCGCCTTGCCGCAGAACTCCTTCCCGTTGTCGGTGCGGATGACTCTGGGCAAGCCGCGGCTTTGCGCCAGGCGATCCAGGACGCGCGTCAGCATGTGGCCGGAGATGGCCCGTTCGACTTCGATCGCCACGACTTCGTGGGTGGCATCGTCGACGATAGTCAGGCACTTGATCACCCGCCCCTCGGCGCTGCGGTCGAACACGAAGTCCATGGACCAAACCTGGTTGGCTGCCGTGGGCCGCAACAGTGGCTGGCGTTCGCCCGCGGGGACTTTCTTGCGCTTGCGCCGCCGCACTTGCAGCCTGGCTTCCTGGTACAGCCGTTCCACGCGCTTGTAGTTCACGAGCATGCCCGCCTGCCTGAGCTTGAGATGGATCATCCCCACGCCATAGCGCTTGTGCCGCTGCGCCAAGGCCAGGATGCGTTCGCGCAGCACCACGTTGCGATCCGGCCGTGGTTCGTAACGCAACGCGCTGGCGCTCATGTGCACCATCGCCAAGGCCCGGCGTTCGCTCAAACCCCGCCCCATCATCTGCCGCACCAGCTCGCGCCGCGCCGGTGCGCTCACCACTTTTTTCGCAGCGCCTCCTTGATCAGGTCGTTCTCGAACACCTGCTCGGCCAACAGCTTCTTCAGCCGATTGTTCTCGGTCTCAAGCTCCTTCAGCCGCTTGGCGTCCGGCACGCTCATCCCGCCGAACTTGCTGCGCCACAGGTAGTACGAGGCTTCGCTGAAGCCGTGCCGACGGCACAGCTCCTTGACCGCCATGCCAGCATCGGCCTCGCGCAGGAAACCGATGATCTGCTCTTCGGAAAAGCGCTTCTTCATGTCCAATCTCCTTCAGTCGGGGGATTGGACTCCAGATCGCCGCGCTACTCAAAACCGGGGGGACGTCGTGGCTGAGGCACAAATCACGGCAAACGCGATACTAGAAAAATAGGAATTGTAAACTTTATTTTGCGACACCTATCTGAATGTTCGGCAGAATTAAGCTCGCGTAGCTCGCGTAGCTCGCGTGGCTCGCGTAGCTCGCGTAGCTCGCGTAGCTCGCGTAGTAGGGCGGAATCCGCGTAGCGGCTTCCGCCGAATGATTGCTCAAGATCGAGGCAAAAGGTCAGGTGCGTTTCCCGGCCAGGTGCCGTGGTCTATTCCTGCACCAGCATCGGCCGCAAATCCGCGCCATCCAGGTCTTCGGGTCCCAGTCCCGCGCGGCGGCGCTGCGTCATCGCGTGCAGCAGGGCGGCGAAGTCGCGTGCGTAGCGGCGCATGTCGAACAGGTCGGTTTCGCGGCGGCGGCGCTGCAGGCGGATGCGCAGCGCCGCCAGCGCCCCGGGATCGCGCGCGAGCTGGATCGCCTCGCGGATGAAGGCGGCGTCGTCGCGCATGTTCATGAGGTCCATGCGCAGGAAATGGTTGAGGCTGCCGGCCACGCGCGAGGCGAAGGTGTCGCCGGGCGCGGTCAGTACCGGGCAGCCCGCCCACAGCGCGTCCGACGCGGTGGTGTGTGCGTTGTAGGGATGCGTGTCGAGGAACAGGTCCGCGTGCCGGTGCCGCGCCAGGTGTTGCGCATGCGGCAGCTTGGGCGAGAACACCAGCCGCTGCGGATTCACGCCGAAGCGATGCGCGGCCGTTCGCAGCCGGTTGTCGGCTTCGCGGCCGGCATCCAGCAGCCACAACACGCTGCCGGGCACCTCGCGCAGGACCGCGCACATGCGTGCAAGGCTCGCGGCGTTCAACTTCCAGCTGTTGTTGAAGGCCGCGAACACCACGCCTTCCTCCGGAAGGTGGAAGGCCGCCCGCGGCGGCGGCTCGCCCAATGCGCGGGTCGGATCGGTCGGCTGGTAGCAGCGCGGCAGCCACGCGATTTTTTCCGAGAAGTGCGGGCGCAGGCTGTCCGGCAGCACGAACCGGTCGGCGATGACGTAATCGTAGAACTCCGCGCCGGAGCTGCCGGGGTAACCCAGCCAGTTGACCTGGATCGGTGCGGGCCGCAGCGCGAAGGCGGCGGGCACGCCGCCACCGCACCACACATCGAGGTCGACCAGGATGTCCATGCCGGCCGCGCGCACCCGCCGCGCGATTTCGGACGGTGTCTGTGCGGAGACGTCCTGGAAATCCGTGGCCGCCGCGCGCAGCCGCTGGCGGACCGGGCTGTGATCCTCGGGACTGGTCGCATACAGGTGTATCTGCAGGTCGAGCCGGGCGAGTTCCTCGAACATCGCCGCCACCAGCAGCGCGGTGGGATGCGCATGGAAGCCGGACGAGACGAATCCGACCCGCAGCGGCGCGCCCGCGGATTTGGCCGGAGGCAGTGGCATGCGCGCACCGCCGGTGCGCGCCAGCGTGCGTTGCGCCTGGGCCTGGCCGCAAGCGAGCTGCTCGGCAGCGCTGACGTTCTCCGCCAGGAATGAAAACGGCGCGACGTCGGCATTGCCGCGCGCGACTTCCTCGCGCAGGCGGCCGACGAAAACCTCGAGCCCTTGCCAGTCGTGCACGCGGCGCTTGACGAACACGAGCTGCGTGATCGCGGGAACGAAATCCGGATCCAGTTCCAGCGTGCGGGTGTATTCGACCAGCGCGGATTCGAAGCGGTTGAGATCCTCGTCC
>DASSFA010000179.1:0-8594 GCA_035694895.1 Rhodanobacteraceae bacterium
AGACGGTCGAGGTGCACCACCATGAGGTCGCCAACGCCGGCCAGTGCGAAATCGGCGTCAAGTTCAACACGCTGCTGCACAAGGCCGACGACCTGCAGACCATGAAGTACGTGATCCGCAACGTCGCGCACGCCGCGGCCAAGACGGTCACCTTCATGGCGAAACCGGTGGTGGGCGACAACGGTTCCGGCATGCACGTGCACCAGTCGCTGAGCAAGGACGGCAAGAACCTGTTCGCCGGCGAGCTGTACGGCGGATTGAGCCAGACGGCGCTGTGGTACATCGGCGGCATCTTCAAGCACGCGCGCGCGATCAACGCGTTCGCCAACTCGACGACCAATTCGTACAAGCGCCTGGTGCCGGGCTTCGAGGCGCCGGTGATGCTGGCCTACTCCGCGCGCAACCGCTCGGCGAGCTGCCGCATCCCGCATGTCAGCAACCCGAAGGGCCGTCGCATCGAGATCCGCTTCCCCGATCCGATGAACTCGGGCTACCTCACCTTCACCGCGCTGATGATGGCGGGCCTCGACGGCATCCTGAACAAGATCGATCCGGGCGCGCCGATGGACAAGGACCTCTACGACCTGCCGCCGGAAGAGGAGCGCAACATCCCGCAGGTGTGCTCGTCGCTGGACCAGGCGCTGGAAGCACTCGACCGCGACCGCGCGTTCCTGAAAGCCGGCGGCGTGATGAGCGACGACTTCATCGACGGCTACATCGCGGTGAAGATGCAGGAAGTCACCCGCTTCCGCGCGAGCACGCATCCGCTGGAATACCAGATGTACTACAGCATCTGATTCGAGAGCATCCGATGCGCGCCCCAACCACCGGCGGGACGATGCTGATCCGGCCCATCCTGCCGGCGGATGCGGAGCGCATCTGCGAGATCTACAACCACTACGTCACGAAGACGATCGTCACGTTCGAGGAGCGGCCGGTAACGGCGGACGAGATGCGCGCGCGCATTGATGCCGTTGCCGACAAATTCCCGTGGCTGGTGCTCGAACGCGATGGCGGGATCGCCGGTTACGCCTATGCCGCGCCATGGAAGGCGCGCATCGGCTACCGCTTCAGCGTGGAAAGCTCGATCTATTTCGCACCCGAATACGTGGGGCACGGCTTCGGCAGCGTGCTGTACGGCGCGCTTTTGCGAGCGCTGCCGCCACTTGGAATACAGTGCGTGATCGGGGGCGCTGCCTTGCCGAATCCGGGCAGCGTGGCCTTGCATGAAAAGCTGGGCTTCTCCAAGGTCGCGCATTTCCGCCGGGTCGGGCGCAAGTTCGATCGCTGGATCGACGTCGGCTACTGGCAGCTCATGCTGCAGGGTTTCGGAGGCGATGCGGCGATTGCCGGCGCAGGCTGATGGCGACCGGCAAGGCCGGTGATAATTGCGCCTGGCCACCGGCCCGATGCCATGCACCATCTCGACAACCTGATCCTCAACACCGATAGCTACAAGGCGAGTCACTGGCTGCAGTATCCGCCCGGCGCCGACGCGGTGTTCTTCTATGTCGAGTCGCGCGGCGGGCAATACGATCGCACGCTGTTCTTCGGCTTGCAGGCGATCCTCAAGGAATACTTCTCGCGGCCGGTCACGGATACGGACATCGAGGAAGCGAAAGCGTTCTTTGCGCAACACGGCGAGCCGTTCAACGAGGCGGGCTGGCGGCGGATCGTGGACGTGCACGGCGGCCGGTTGCCGCTGCGCATCCGCGCCGTCCCGGAAGGCAGCGTGGTGCCGACGCACAACGCACTGGTCACGATCGAATCCACCGATCCTCGCTCGGTGTGGGTGCCGAGTTACTTCGAAACACTGCTGCTGCGGCTGTGGTATCCGGTGACGGTCGCCACGCTCAGCTGGCACATGAAGCAGTTGATCGCGCAGTACCTGAACAAGACCAGCGCCGATCCGGCGGCCCAGCTTCCCTTCAAGCTGCACGACTTCGGCGCGCGCGGGGTGTCGAGCGCGGAATCCGCCGGTCTGGGCGGCGCCGCGCATCTGGTGAACTTCCTCGGAACCGACACGCTATCCGGCATTCTTGCAGCGAAGGCCTACTACGGCGCGCCGATGGCGGGCCTTTCGATTCCCGCCGCCGAGCACAGCACCATCACGAGCTGGGGCCGGGAGCGCGAAGTAGATGCGTACCGCAACATGCTCGACCAGTTCGCAAAGCCGGGCAGCATCGTCGCGGTGGTGTCGGACAGCTACGACATCTATCACGCGATCCGCGAGCACTGGGGCAAAACGCTGCGCCAGCAGGTGATCGATTCCGGCGCCACGGTGGTCATCCGCCCCGACTCGGGCGATCCGGTCGAAGTCGTGCACGAATGCCTGCGCCTGCTGGACGAGGCCTTCGGCAGTGAGGTCAACGGCAAGGGCTACAAGGTGCTGAAACACGTGCGCCTGATCCAGGGCGACGCGATGAATCCGGAAAGCCTGCGCGCGGTGCTCGAGCGCATCACGAGCGCCGGGTTCTCCGCCGACAACGTCGCCTTCGGGATGGGCGGCGGCTTGCTGCAGAAGGTGAATCGCGACACACAGAAGTTCGCGCTGAAATGTTCAGCCGTGCGCATCGATGGTGCGTGGCGGGATGTCTACAAGCAGCCGGTGACCGATCCGGGCAAGGATTCCAAGCGCGGCCGGCTGATGCTGATCCGGCATCGCGAAGATGGAACGTACATGACCATCGGCGTCCCGTCGGAAACCGAAGACGGTGCGACCATGCCTCCGCCGCAAGGCTGGGAAGATGGCATGGAGACGGTGTGGCAAAACGGAGAGCTCCTTCGCGACTGGAGCTTCGACG
The DNA here is from genome assembly GCA_035694895.1 of Rhodanobacteraceae bacterium. Classification (GTDB taxonomy): domain Bacteria; phylum Pseudomonadota; class Gammaproteobacteria; order Xanthomonadales; family Rhodanobacteraceae; genus 66-474. The sequence goes on from DASSFA010000179.1 coordinate 2,805, forward strand.
AGGTGCGTGCACGCAGCGCCGCTTAGGGCTCTTTGCACTACAATGGTGCAATGAACCAATCTGGTGAATTTCCGGACCCGAACCTCGAATCGCTGGCCACCGGCGTAGCCGTGCTGGATGGGGATTTGCGGTTCAGGTCCGCCAATCCTGCGTTTTGCGAGCTGGTCGGTACGGGCTTGCGCCGGCTGCTTGGCCAGTCGCTTTCGATCCTGCATGCGCCGGCCGCTCTGGCGCTGACCGCCCGCCGGGCGGCCGAACATTCGACGACCGCAAGGCTGGATGGCGTTGCCATCTGCGTGGCGCCGGGCAAGGAATGCATGCTCGACGTTCTGGTGAGCGCGGTCGGGCAGCAGGTGGTGCTCGAAGCGCGGGCCGCCGCCATCGCGGCTTCGCAATCGTCCCGACTCTCCGAATCGCTGCGCGGCTTCGCGCACGAGATCAGGAATCCGCTGGCCGCGATTTCGGGCGCCGCGCAATTGCTGCAACAGGGCGAACGCGATCCGCAGCGGCGGCAACTGGCGGAGCTGATCCGCGACGAAACCGCCCGGCTGAGCACGTTGACGGAGCGTCTGCTCGGTACACGAAGCAGCATGGCCACGCGCGCGATCAACGTGCACGCGATGCTCGAGCGCGTCGCCGGGTTGCTGCACGCCGGCCGTGCCGACGTGCAGGTCGTGCGCGATTACGATCCCAGCCTGCCTGCGTTGCATGGCGATCCGGATCGCCTGCTGCAGGTCCTGTTGAATCTCACGCGCAACGCGGTGGAAGCGAACGCGCAGCGTATCGTGTTGCGCAGCCGCGCCGAAGCAGGCTTGCGCAATGCGGACGGGCAAAGCGTTCCGGCAATCCGCATCGAAGTCGAGGACGACGGGGAGGGCGTGCCGGCGTCGATCGAATCCACGCTGTTCGAGCCGATGGTCTCCGGACGTGCCGACGGCAGCGGGCTGGGCCTGGCGCTTTCGCGCGAAATCGCGCGCGAGCACGGTGGCGACCTGATCCATCAACGCAAGCCCGGCGCGACGTGTTTCGTACTGGTATTGCCGCGCCGCGCGCGGGAGATCGCCCATGCATGAGATCTGGCTGGTGGATGACGACCGCGGCGTGCGGCTGGTGCTCGGCACCGCGCTGCGCAACGCGGGCTTCGCGCTCACCGAATTCGACAATGCGGAAGCGGCGCAGCGCGCGCTGCAGCACGGAGCACCCGCGCTGCTGATCACCGACGTGCGCCTGCCGCAGGCGGATGGCCTGCACCTGCTGAGCGCAGCCAAGGCGCTGCATCCGCATCTCCCCGTGATCGTGATGAGCGCCTGGACAGACGTCGGCAGCACCGCCGCGGCCTTTCGTGCGGGCGCTTTCGACTACCTGCCCAAGCCGTTCGATCTGGAGCAGGCCGTGGCAAGCGCGCAGCGCGCGCTGGAAGGCGCGCCGGCGGCAGCCGCAAGTACGACAGCGCGTGAAGAACCCGCGCTGCTCGGAAACAGCGCGCCGATGCGCGAGGTATTCCGCCTCATAGGCCGCGTGGCTCCCAGCGACCTCAACGTGCTGGTGACCGGCGAGACCGGTACCGGCAAGGAGCTGGTTGCACGCGCTCTGCATCGCGAAAGCGCACGCCACGCGCGGCCCTTCGTCGCGCTCAATACCGCGGCGATCCCGGCCGAGTTGCTGGAAAGCGAATTGTTCGGACATGAAGCCGGCGCCTTCACCGGCGCGCAGCGGCGCACGCTCGGGCGCTTCGAACAGGCGCAGGGCGGCACGCTGTTCCTGGACGAGATCGGCGACATGCCGCTCGCACTGCAGACCCGCCTGCTGCGGGTGCTGGCGGGCGGCGAGTTCTATCGCGTCGGCGGGCGCGAACTGATCCGCGCGGACGTGCGCGTGATCGCGGCGACGCATCAGGATCTGGATGCGAAGGTCGCGCGCGGCGAATTCCGCGCCGACCTGAAGCATCGGCTGGACGTGGTGCGCATCCACCTGCCGGCCCTTCGCGAGCGGCGCGAAGACATCGCGCCTCTGGCCAGGCATTTCCTGGAAAGCGCCGCACGCGAGTTCAACCTGCCGCGCAAGCAATTCGCCCCGGCCGCCTTGCAGGCGCTGGCCAAGCGTGAGTTCCCGGGCAACGTGCGCGAACTGGAGAACCTGTGCCGGCGGCTGGCGGTGATCGCGCCGGGCGCGCAGATCCGCCGCGAGGATCTGGACCCCAGGGACGCTGCGATGGAAACCTCCGGCGCGGAGAATTGGGAAGTGGCCCTGCGCGAATGGGCGCAGCGGCAACTGGCCCGGGGCCACACGGGCCTGCACGCGCATGCGCGCGAGAAATTCGACAACGCGTTGTTCGATGCAGCACTGGCCGCGCATGGCGGCCATCGCCAGCGCGCCGCCGCGGCGCTGGGGCTGGGCCGCAACACGTTGACGCGTAAACTTGGCAGTTCGCGGGCGCGCCGCGACAGGGACTCCAAATGACTGATGCGATCCATCTGCGCAATGCCACGCGTGCCGACATTCCTTTCCTCGTCGAGTGCAATGCGGCGATGGCGCTGGAAACCGAACACAAAACGCTGGACCGCGAAGTGCTGGCGCGCGGCGTGGCCGCGGTGTTCGACGATCCGCGTCGCGGCTTTTACGTGATCGCCGAATGCGAGGGCATGCCGGTCGGCTGCCTGCTGATCACTTACGAGTGGAGTGACTGGCGCAGCGGCGACTGGTGGTGGTTCCAGAGCGTCTACGTGACGCCCGATGCGCGGCGGGGTGGCGTGTTTCGCGCGCTGTACGCGGAGGTTGAGCGGCGTGCGCGCGCGACGCCCGGCGTGATCGGTTTGCGACTCTACGTGGAACGCGACAACGTGCGCGCGCAGCGTACCTATGCTTCGCTCGGCATGGAAGAAGAAGCGTACCGGATGTTCGCGCGCAGTTTCATTGACCTCGATGTTATTCCCATCCCTGGGTCTGGGTCCCGGCCAATCCATGGCCGGGATGACGATGCAGATACCCGCGAGGAACCCACATGATCCCGCAACAACGTCGCGTCGCCGTGCTGGGTGGCGTGCGTATTCCGTTCTGCAAGCGCAACACCGCCTACGCCGATCTCGGCAATCTCGGCATGTCGGTGAAAGTGCTGGGCGCGCTGGTCGAGAAGTTCGGCCTGCAGGGCGTCGAGCTCGGCGAAGTCGCCTTCGGCGCGGTGATGAAGCATCCGGCCGACTGGAACCTTGCGCGCGAGGCGGCGCAGTCTTCCGGCCTGGCGATGACCACGCCGGGCATTACCACCGCACGCGCCTGCGGCACTTCGCTGGACAACGCGATCCTGGTCGCGCAGAAGGTTGCGGCCGGCCAGATCGAGGCGGGCATCGGCGGCGGCTCCGATACCACCAGCCAGGTTCCGATCACGTATTCCCACCGGTTGCAGCAACGATTGCTCGACCTCAACAACGCGCGCACGTTCGGCGAGAAGCTCAAGGTCGCCACGCGCGGATTCTCGTTGCGCGAGCTGAAACCCGCGGTGCCCGGCGTGGTCGAGCCGCGTACCGGCCTGTCCATGGGCGAACACTGCGAGTTGATGGCGAAGGAATGGAAAATTCCCCGCGCCGAGCAGGACGAGTGGGCGCTGCAAAGCCACCGCAAGCTCGCGGCGGCGTATGACGCGGGCTTCTTCGACGATCTGGTCGTGCCATTCCGCGGTGTCTCGCGCGACAACCTGCTGCGCGCGGACACCACGCTGGAAAAGATGGCGCAGCTGAAACCTGCCTTCGATCGCAGCTCGGGTCGGGGAACGCTGACCGCCGGCAATTCTTCCGCGCTGTCGGATGGCGCGGCGGCGGTGCTGCTGGCGAGCGAAGCGTGGGCCGCGCAACGCGGATTGCCGGTGCTCGCGTATCTGACCTTCGCGGAGGTCGCGGCGGTGGATTACGTGCACGGCGAAGGCCTGCTGATGGCGCCGACGATCGCGGTGCCGCGCATGCTCGATCGTGCAGGACTGACCCTCCAGGATTTCGATTACTACGAAATCCACGAAGCCTTCGCCGCGCAGGTGCTGTGCCAGTTGCGGGCGTGGGAGTCGGCCGACTACTGCCGCGAGCGGCTGGGCAGGCCGCAACCGCTGGGTTCGATCGATCCGGCGAAGATCAACGTGCACGGTTCGAGCCTTGCGACCGGCCATCCGTTCGCGGCCACCGGCGCGCGCATCGTGGCGACGCTCGCGAAGCTGCTGGCGCAGCGCGGCTCCGGCCGCGGGCTGATTTCGATCTGCACCGCGGGCGGGATGGGCGTGGTCGCTATTCTGGAACGGTGAGTACGCCGCGCACGAAAGTGCGGTCATGTATGACCGCTTTCAGGCGCAGCGATGGCGCACGATGACTAACGGATCGAGAACAGCGTCGGCTTCCACTCGCCACTGATGTAGGACTCGCGGCGGCGGCGATGCATGCGTTCGATGGATTCCTGACGACGCGCCTCGGCCCAATCCGCGCGCTGCGCAGTCAGCGATCCCGGGTCCACGCCACGGCGGTGGGCTTCCTGTTCGCGCCAGGCGCAGAAATCTTCGTAGGCTTCGATTTCGAAGCGCAGCTCCTGGCGACACAGCTCGATCATGATTGCGTCGTCGAGGAAGCCCAGCGCCGGCACGGTGTCGGGAATGAAATCCACGGGATCCGCGAAGTAGGCCAGCGCCGTCAGCACGCGCTCGCAATCTTCCGGCGGCAGGCCGAACCCGGTGTCGGTGGCCATCGCGATCATCGATTCGACCGAGTCCAGCCGCTCGCGGATGAACGGCGGGATCTGGGTGCCGCGGGTGTCCTCCAGCAACTGGCGGGCGGCTGCGATGATTTCGGAGCCTTTGCGCCCCTTGGCCGCGGCCTGCGCGTCGCGCATTGCCTGGGTGAAATGGCCCAGGTCGTCGTCACTGAGGGTGAGATTGATGTCCAGCGCCATGTCGATGTCCCGGGCAGTGTGAGCGCGCCAGCGTAACCAGCGGCCGGAAAGCCGTCAAATGGGCGGATTCCCATCCGGGCAACCGGCACCGCCGGAGAATTTTCAATTCTCCACAATGTCCAGCATTCCGGATAGTGTCACAAAGGTTAACGTTGCCGCTCCATGGCCGAAGTCCTCGCCACGCTGCGGGAGCTCGCGCACATCTGTCGCGACGGGGAACGGCTCTATTGCCACGCCGCCGCGCGGATGCGCAGCCCGCATCTGCGTGAAGTGGCCGGTGAAGTAGGCCGGGTACGCGCCGAGCTGTACCGCGAATTCGCCACCCTGCTGCGTGCGCATGGCCAGCCGCTGTGCGAGGCCGGCTCGCTGTACGGTCGACTGCGCAAGCGCTATGCCGGCTTGCGCGCACGCTTCGCCGATCGCGATCTGATCTACGTGAGCGAACTGGAGAACGTGGAGGATCGCCTGCTGCACGCGATGGAGCGCGCCACCCTGCACCTGCAACCGGAAGAGGTGCACGCGCTGCTGCGCCGGCACCTACCCGCTGCACGCGCGGCGCACGAACGCATCCGCACGCTGAAATACGAACTCACCGCCAAGGCCGCGGCCTGAAAAACTTCACCGCATGCCGAAAAGTGCGCAGGTCACCCCTTCGGATCCCGATCAACCGCCGCGAGCCGGCGCAGTCGCCATCCTTTGCGGGCGCGGTTGAGGCCGCAATGCGCTGCACCACGCGGGTGCGCCCGGCATTGCGCCCGACGGCCAGCCACGACGTCGTGATCAAACCACTCGCTTGCGGGGGCGGCCACTGACGGCGCCCGTCCTGCGGCTCCATCGCAGCAGGTCGCCTTCGTCCGGCACGGCAAC
>DASSFA010000180.1:0-7069 GCA_035694895.1 Rhodanobacteraceae bacterium
GGCGATGTCGCGCGCGATCAGCAGATCAGGTTGGAAGGCCCGCACGCGCGCGCCCAGACCGCGCAGCCAGAAGGGATTCCCGGGAAGCGGCAGCGAAGCCGCACGCGGCCGCCGCGGGCCCACGCGATGCACCGCGATTCCGTTGCATTCCGCGCGTTCGGGTTCGTCCGCACCGCGTCGGGCGACGATCTCCACCTCGCAGCCGTGGCGCTGCAAGGCTGCGCAGATCTTTTCGACCCGGATATCCCACGGATAGCGGTCCTGCCAGACATAAAGCACTCGAAGGCTGCGCACCGACACTCCTTGTCGGATCGTGAAGAAACGCAATCTGGAAAATTCAAGCGATTGTCGCGTGAGCGTTCCGTGGAAGCTGCCGCACGTCTGCCGCGGAGGATCGGCGGGCTCAGCGTTTTCCGCTTTCCCGGAGGCGGCGCGCACGCCACGCGTAATCCCATCCGCCGACCAGTTCGTGCACGGCTTCCTCCGCCTTCACCAGTGCCGAGCTTTGCGGCACGTAGTAGAAGAAGCTGCCGCTCGGGGGGATGTAAAACGATTCGCTGGGCCAGGCGCACGGTTCGAAACCCGCGGCGCGGAACGCGAACAACGCACGCGGCAGATGCAGCGCCGAACTGACCAGCCAGATGTGTTTCGGAACCGGGGGCGATAATGCCGCGACATCCCGCGCGTTCTGCCAGGTCGAGAGCGATCGGCTTTCCACGCGAATGGCATCGGCGGGCACGCCGAGCTGTTGCGCCAACCGGGCCATCAACGCGCCTTCCGCGACGCCCAGCGTGCCGCCACCCGAGATCACGAGCTGGGCGTGCGGCACCCGCCGCCACAAGTCCACGCCTGCCAGCAGACGGTGCAGGCTCTGCAAGTTCGCCGCACCGACATCGTCCGCCGAACGGGGCGGGCGGGACAGTCCGCCCGTCAGCACCACGATCGTCGTCGGCAGCGGCGCCCTGCAGCTCTGCACGGATGGCACGCGCGACTCGACGAAGCGCACCACACCATTGGCGCCGAACGGCGTCATCGCGATCACGAGCGCGGTTTCGATCGCCAATCCGAGCAGACACAGCGCGCGCGGCAGCCAGCGCCAAAGCAGCGCCAGCAGCACCGCAAGCCCCACACTCCAGCTCAACGGCGAGAGCAGCAGATGGGAGCTCATCCGAAGCGATCATGCAGCCAGGTTTGCAGCGCTTCGCGCAACGGCCGGTCCAGCACCAGCGCGGGCGCAACGTACAGCACCAGCATCAAGGTGCCCATCGCCAGCAGTCGCTCGAAGTGCGAAGTGAGGCCGAACAGCCCGGTGACATCGGCAACCACCCATACCAGCAGGCCCAGCAGGCAGGCAATCAGTGATCCGTTGCGGTCGGGCCACACGCGCAGATTGCGCGGACAGGTAATGTAATGCAGCACGGTGAGCAGGACGAAACTGGCCAGGGTCGCATACACCGCACCCATCACGCCGTAGGCCGGAATCCAGAAGAAGTTCAGCAGGATGTTGAGCACCGTGGCGGCGACCGTCATCGAGAGCACGATCCCGGAACGCTTGTACAGCAGCAATCCCGTGAAGCAGATGCCGAACAATCCGTCCAGCGCGTAGTTGATGCCGATCAGCACGAACACCGGTGCGGACTCCGCCTTGTCCGGTCCGGACAGGAACAGCAATGCGTCGGCGCCCACCGTGATCAATCCCACGCACATCGCCACCACGACGTAGACCAGCACGTGCAACAGCGCGCGCTTGGTGCGCACCACCGCCTGCACGCCTTCGGTCTCGAACTGGCGCACGCTCACCTGGGTGAAGGCGGTGAACAGCGCATTCTGCAGTAGCGTGTTGATCGTCATCGCCAGGCCATAGCCGATGCTGTACACGCCCACCGGCGCGAACGCGCCCAGCAGATGCTTCAGCATCAGGCGGTCCACGAACGACAGCAGGACGCCGGAAAATTCGTTGGCCATCATCGGCACGCCGTAGCGCACGCCGGTGAACCAGTAGGAAAAGTCGCGATCGCGCCAGCGCAGCGGAACCCGCCGGGACAACCAGATCGTCAGGCAGATCGTCACCACGATCGCGGAACACAACCGTGCCGAGTACACGCCCAGCGCGTTGCGTTCCAGAAAATAGATCACGCTCAGGATGAGCGCGGCGTCCAGCCAGCGCGTGCCGACGCTCAGGCGGACGCTCAGGTCCGAGCGTTCCTCGGCGGTAAGCACCGCTGTGACGAAGCTGATCCAGATGGTCGGCAGCAGCAACGCCAGGCACAACCAGCCGATGAGCAGACGCCCGGAGGGATGCAGCCATGACCAGATGCCGTAGCCGACGGTAGCCAGCAGCCAGAAACCGATGCTGCACAGGAATGGCAGCAGCACGAAATTGGCACCGAAGCGGTCCAGCGCATTGTGGCCGCCACGGTGCGGATAGAACCGGATGATCGCGTGCTGCGCGCCGAGCTTGAACACGCCGGTGAGGATCAGCAGCCAGGTGTCCACGTAACCGAACACGCCGTACTCGGTGTTGGTGAGCAGGCGGGTCATGATGGGGAATGACACGAACCCGGCGGCCATGACCAGCACGTTGCCGACCGCATAGCGCAGATAGTGCGTGGCAATACCGGGTCGCGCCGCTTCGTCCATGATGCGCGTCGTTCCTTCTAGAGATAAAACCCTGTCCCGCGCGCCGGACCGGATTGGGCCGGCAGAGCCTCCGATTCTATGGAGCGCGGAATGCACAAAAGGTGAGTTTCGCGGCGAGAGCCCCCGCCAGCAGCTTTCACGCAGCCGCAACGACAGACACCCAAGAATGAACTCTGGAATCCCAAAACCGTGCGCACACAGCGCCTGACGTCGGCTGGAAAGAGCCTTGTCTCGTCTGATCGCGACAGCCCCGGACACGACGACGGCTCGTTGGCACGCCTATACGCACCGCTATTCCTCCGGGGAGTGGAGGGCACCGATTTTCCGGGACCTGATACTCACCGAGGCGCGCACCATGAAGCAGTGGCGGGATCGGCTTACGCTCCTCGATATCGGTTGTGGCGGCGGCTTCGACGGCGACGTCGAACTCCAGCGTTCCCTGGTTGATATTGCCGGCGACTACGTCGGGGTCGAACCGGATCCGGAAATCGAACTGGCAAACGTATTCACCAGTACCCACCGCTGCTGCTTCGAAGACGCGCCCATCGAAGACGAGTCCATCGACATAGCATTTGCCGTGATGGTGCTGGAGCACATCAGAGACCCGCAGAAATTCTGGAAAAGGATCCATGGCGTCCTGCGCAAAGGCGGTTGCTTCTGGGGCTTCACGGTGGACGCGCGGCATTGGTTCGTCCTGGTTTCGACACTGATGGAGAAGCTCCGGGTAAAGGACATTTATCTCGACAAGCTGCACGGCAAGCGCGGGGTACAGCGATACGAGAATTACGAGGCCTTTTATCGCGCCAATGCACCCGCACAGATCGCGCGATTCACGTCGGATTTCTCCAGCTGCGAGGTATTGAATTTCAGTCGCGTCGGGCAATTGGATTTTTATATCCCGGGCCAGTTGAGGTGGCTGGGCCGCATGCTGGACAGCTTTGCGATACGCGCCGGCCTGCCCGGAGCGGTAATGGCGGTGAGAGTGGAGAAGTAAAACTCCCACTGCAATGGAGGCCGATCGCTTCTCGGGGTGAGGAGCTATTCGCTATACCTTTGGCAGCAGCCGTTCATCAATCGGAATACGGTGCATGGGTGAACGCTTCCCACAGAGCTCGCTTTCGCGTTCGGCCGTGCGCTGCTGTCCCATTTCCTGATCGATTCCGCGTCCCGTGGCATGCGCAAGCGGCTGGAACGGACCGAGGCCCGACCACGCTGATGGATGCGCACTAAAAAAAGGCGGCACCGCTTGCGCGATGCCGCCTTTCCGAACCCGATCCCTGGGTCGTCTCGACCACGCGCCATGGGGCGCACGTGGCGTTGCCTTGCTCTCGGTCAGCGCGAAGCGGTTTCCTCACCGCCCAGCCAGCGTCGGATCGCTTCGCTCAGCGAGTAGCGCTGCTGTTGCTTCTGCGGCGCGGTGCTCACCTTGCGGGTGGCGTCCTGCTGGCTCGAAACGGATCGCACGGGCGCCGCCGCCGTGGTCAGGGTGGCGCTGCCGATCAGGCGGGCCGGCAGGGATCCACCGGTTGACCACTTCCGCGCAGGACTGGTGGTACCGGTGCCGCCCGTGCTGCCACCAGTGGTACCGCCGGTGCTGCCTCCGGTGCTGCCTCCAGTGCTGCCGCCGGTGCTGCCGCCGGTGCTGCTGGTGCTGCCGAACTCATAGGCACCGATGTCGTAGCCGGCTCCCACCGGACGTGCATTGCCCAGGTAGTCGTTCTTCACCGTGATGATGGTGCTGGCCTTGTCAATCGCCGGGCTGCCGAGTGCCAGGGCAGGACCGAAGCTGGCGAGGCTTTCCGATACCAGTTTCGGATCGGCATAGATGTTGCCGGTCGGATTGGTGGTGTAGTAGCGCGTATTCCAGATCACGTTGCTCCTGATGGCGACCTTGCCGCGCGGCGGTTCGCTCCAGTAGAAGATGCAGCTCTTCTGCGAAGTGCCCCACTTGGTCTGGCCGAGCAGCACGTTGTTGTAGAGGTCCACCTCCGAAGTGCTGTCGCCGTAGTTGCTGTCCGCCTGGACCAGGCAATCGCCTTGGCCGGTGATGGTGTTGTAGGCGGCCGATACCAGGTCTCCCGGGAATACACGCATCACCAGCGCGTTGCCCGCACCGCGGCAGTTGTCGCCGGACGACATGTAGTACTTGCCGTTGAACGAGCCGCAGGTGCCGATGATCACCGAATTCTGGATCACCGAGGGTCCGGCAATCTTGACCTGGTTGCCCGCACTGCCCTCGAACCGGCTGTTCAGCACGGTGACCTTGCCGGTGCCGTCGGCATAGAGCAGGTCCAGACCATCCTGGGTGCCGTTGTGGATATAGACGTGGTTGAACGTCCAGTTGCCCCCGGTCTTGCCGCTGCCGAAGCTGTCGCCGTAGCCACCTTCCTGCTGGCCCCAGCACCCGTAGATGGTCGTGCTCGGATACTGCTCGGTGCAACCGGTCCAGCCGATTTCGACGTTGTTGAAGGTGATGTTGCCGGAGTTGGAGCTGCTCTGGGTGCCACCCAGATCACCGTCCCATCCGGCCGAGCCGTTGCCGATGATCTTCACGTTGTTCAACGTCCAGTTGCTGATGCGGCCCGCCTGGATCCCGGTATGAGCCAGGCCGTGTACACGCAGGTCCTGCAGGGTCACGTTGTTGGAATCCTGCGCATGGATGCCTTCGCTCGCCCAGGGGCCGTAAGGCAGGGTGGTCTTGTTGCAGGCGATGCTCGCGATGAAGTGGCCCTCGATGCAGGCGCTGTGGTCGGTGATGTTCAGGCAGGCCACCACCACGTTGGAGCTGCCGTCCAGCGTCAGGACCTGATGCACTCGATTCGAGCCCCACAATTCCGGCTGCGCCTTGCAGCCCGAGTTCCAGCCGGCGCCCACGATGCGGGTCGGGTTGGTCGTGGTGCCGCTCGGAATGGAAGGCATCTTGCAATCCCACGGGTAGGTGGTGCTGCAAGCGCCATAGAGCTTGGTGGCGTCTTTGGCGCCAATGCCCATTTCGTAACTGCCGGGGTCGATCACCAGCGTATCGCCGCCGTGAATGCGCGGCGTCTGCGGGTGGTTGCTGGTGGACGGAGGCAACGCGACGAACGGATGGTTCCAGGCGCAGGACAGGTTGGTGCCGCTGCCCGGGTATGCCGCATCGGCGCGGCCGTTGCACTGAACTGCGGTGCCGCCATCGGTGCGCACGTAGTACGTGGTCGCGGAAGCAACGTTGAAGGCGGCAAAGCCGCCCCACGCCAGCATCGCGGCGGCGGAGAGGTGTAGCACTTTCATGGGGATTTCACCTTTGCGAAAACAGCGCGAAGCAATCTGTCCTTCCGACTGATCACTGCGCGGGAGGCGCTTGAAATCCCTATCGAGCCCTGTCGGCCAGAACAGCCGACGGAGGGCAGACTACAGATGCATCTACTTACCTTGAATACGTGCCATCCACCTCTTTTCGACAACGCCATCACAAATGTCGCAATTGCGTGGACGTCTTTTCACGCACGCAAACAACGGCTTAACGGAATCAACTTCCGTTTAACGGCGGACGACGGGACGAAGTGCAGGTCGCGTGAATCGGCAGCCACTCACTGGCACACTTGTGAAGGCGGCTTGCACATGGGGGAGACCTGGGGATGACAATTCGACGTGAACTGTTCGCCGGCGAAGTGCTTTACAGCCAGGGCGAACCTTCCGATTGCGCGTGGCTGATCGAACGCGGCACGGTGGAGCTGGTCTCCGTGCACGGCCGCCGCGAAACGCGGCACGGCGTGCTGGGACCCGGCGAGCTGATCGGGGAAATCGGTTTGCTGGATGGTTCGCCGCGCACCGACACCGCCACCGCGCAGGACGACGCGGTATTGCTGGCGATCGAGCCGGATCAGTTCCGCGAACGCCTGGAGGAAGGCGACGCGGTGGTGCGCGCGCTGGTGGACAGCCTGTTGCGCTACAAGCAGAGCGTGATTGCCAGTCTTCCTCCGGACGCTCCGCTGCCCGCGGAAGACGTGCCCTGCGATGATCCGGCCGAGCGCAGCGGCATCGAGAAGATCCGGCTCGAGGCGCAACTGCGCGAAGCGCTGGACCAGGGCACGCTGGAGGTGCGCTACCAACCGATCTACGACATCGTCGATGCGCGCGTATCCGGTTACGAGGCCTTGGTGCGCTGGGAACTGCCCGGGCGCGGACCGGTGTCGCCGGCGGAGTTCATCAAGCTCGCGGAAGAAACGTCACTGATCGTGCCGGTCGGCGAGTACGTGCTGGATCGGGTGATCGAAATGCTGGGCGCCCTTCACGCGAAGGCCGGGCAACCATTGCCCAACATCGCGTTGAATCTGTCCGCACGGCAACTGGTGGAACCCGGTACCGCGCGAGCGATCATCGAACGCGTGCGCGATGCGCGGCTGCCGGCGGGAATGCTGAAGCTGGAAGTCACCGAAAGCCGCATGCT
>DASSFA010000181.1:0-2093 GCA_035694895.1 Rhodanobacteraceae bacterium
AGCCGCCGGTATGGCCGCCGATCAGGTGGACTGGCTCATCCCGCACCAGGCCAACCTGCGCATCATCCAGGCCACGGCCAAGCGTCTGAGCCTGCCGATGGAACGCGTGGTGGTCACGGTGGATCGCCACGGCAATACGTCGTCCGGGTCGGTGCCGCTGGCACTGGACGAACTGATCCGCACCGGCAAGGTGCAGCGCGGCCAGAACCTGCTGCTGGAAGCGTTCGGTGGCGGGTTTACCTGGGCGTCGGCGCTGATCAGGTACTGATCGCGTGCAAGACCGGCTGACCATTTGGGCATTGCCGGCACTTTTTGTGGTTGCGGGAATTGCGATGCTCTTCGTGCGAGTCGAGAGCGGAGAGCCCGGTAGAGCCGCTCGGATCAACCCCGGATTCGCTTTGTTCCGATTCGCGATTTTCCGCTACGCGATGGCAGTGATCCTGGTCGCCTTCGGATTGTTCATGCATTTTGCTTTGCAGTAGAACCGCACACGCATGGAAACCAACCCGCAACTCGCATTCGTCTTCCCCGGCCAGGGCTCTCAGTCCGTCGGCATGCTGGCGGAACTCGCCGCCGCGCATCCGCAGGTGCGCGCGACGTTCGATGAGGCATCGCAAGGTGCCGGCCGCGACCTGTGGTCGCTCGCGCAGAACGGCCCGGAAGAAGAACTCAATCGGACCGAGAACACGCAGCCGGCGTTGCTCGCCGCAAGCGTGGCGGTGTGGCGCGTGTGGTGTGAGCTGGGCGGGACGATGCCCGCGCAGATGTCGGGGCACAGCCTCGGCGAGTATTCCGCGCTGGTGTGCGCGGGGGCGCTGTCGCTGCGCGATGCGTCCGCGCTGGTCGCGGAACGCGGAAGGCTGATGCAGGACGCGGTGCCCGCGGGTGTCGGCGCGATGGCGGCGATCCTCGGCGGCGATGACGCGCAGATCGCGATGGTCTGCGACGAAGTCGCCAAGGACCAAGTGGTCGCGCCGGCGAACTTCAATTCGCCCGGGCAAGTGGTGATCGCGGGTCACGCCGCGGCCGTGGATCGTGCGATAGCGCGCCTGGCCGAACTCGGCACGCGCAAGGCGGTCAAGCTCGCGGTGTCGGTGCCTTCGCACACCGTCCTGATGCGCGATGCGGCGCATCGCCTCGGCGAGCGCATGGCGCGGATCGAGTGGAAGCAGCCTTCCATCCCGGTCGTGCAGAACGCCGATGCGCGCGCACACGCCAGCGTCGAGTACATCCGCGCCGCGCTGGAACGCCAGCTCTACATGCCGGTGCGCTGGACCGAGTGCGTCCAGCAGCTTGCGGCCAACGGCGCGACGAAACTGTTCGAATGCGGTCCCGGCAAGGTGCTCACGGGGCTCGCCAAACGCATCGACAAGGCGCTGGAAGCGCGCGCGCTTGGCGCTCCGGCGGAAATCACGCAAGCAATGGCCGAAGTCGCGAATTGATTAACGGTGGCATGAGCAAGTCATGAGCAAGACGCCAGACGATCTGCCGATCTACAGACTGCTGACGGGGCCGGATGACGACAGCTTCTGCCGCCGGGTGAGCGAAGCACTGGCTCTGGGATACGTCCTGTACGGGTCGCCCGCGGCGACCTTCGACGGCAAGCGCGTGATCGTGGCGCAGGCCGTGATCTGGCCGGATCCCTGAGAACCGTCGCCGCGCTTCAACCGTTCTTCTGATCGAAATCCGGCGCGCTTGACGTGCGTTTCAATGGGTGTATTATTCAACCATATGGTTGAATGTTGGTCGCCATGCCGAATCTCGATCTCGCCTTCGCCGCTCTCTCCGATCCCACCCGCCGCCGCATCGTCGCGCGGCTGACGCGCGGACACGTCCGCGTCACCGACCTGGCGCAGCCGTTCGCGATGTCGCTCAACGCGGTATCCAAGCACGTCAAGGTGCTGGAGCGGGCGGGCCTCGTGCGTCGCTCGCGGCAGGGACGAGAGCACTACCTCAGCCTCCGCGCGGCGCCGCTGCGCGAGATCAACACCTGGACCGCGCAATACGAACGCTTCTGGAACCAGCGCCTCGACGCGCTGGCCGATTTCCTCGAACAGCAGAAGGAGTCAGGCGATGATCGCTCGTAACGAGCA
>DASSFA010000182.1:0-2076 GCA_035694895.1 Rhodanobacteraceae bacterium
TGGGCGTCACCGCCACGCCGCAACTCGTTGCCGATCGCTTCCCCGCGTTCATGGAAGTGGTGCGTGCGCAACTGCACCAGGATTTCAGCGACGACCAGTTGCGCGGCGGCGGCTTGAACGTCTTCACCACGCTCGATCCGGCCGCGCAGATCTACGCCGAGAATGCGTTGGATGACACGCTCACCGCGCTCGGCAAGCGCGGCCGCAACCTGGAGGGCGCGGTGGTGATCACCGATGCCGACACCGGCAGCGTGCTGGCGATGGTCGGCGGACGCGAATCCGATCGCCACGGATTCAATCGTGCCTTCGATGCACGCCGGCAGATCGGTTCCGCGATCAAGCCGTTCTATTACCTGATGGCGCTGGCGCAACCGCAACGCTGGAGCGTCGCATCCCTGCTGGACGACACGCCGGTCTCGCTGCGCCAGCCGAACGGTACGGTGTGGTCGCCGAGCAATGACGATCACGTCGCGCACGGCGAGGTGCCGATGGTCGAGGCGCTGGCGAAGTCCTACAACCTCGCGAGCGTGCATCTGGGCATGGACCTGGGCGTGGACCGCGTGGCGAAGTTCCTGCGCTCGTTCGGGCTGGAGAACGTGCCGGCCAATCCGTCGCTGCTGCTCGGCGCCGTCGACCTGTCGCCGTTCCAGGTGACCCAGCTCTACCAGTACTTCGCCGCCGACGGCCATGCATTGCCGCTGTCCACGCTGCGCGGCGTGACCGATTCGCAAGGCAAGGCGATCAAGCGCTACAGCGTGCAGCCGGGCGAGGGCGAATACCAGCAGGCCGAACGGCTCACGCGCTGGGCGATGCAGCAGGTCGCCGTCTACGGCACCGCCGCTTCGCTCGGCGATTCGTCATTGGCGTGGCTGCACGTCGCCGGCAAGACCGGCACTTCCGACAGCCAGCGCGATTCCTGGTTCGCGGGGTTCACCGGCCAGCACCTGGGCGTGGTGTGGGTCGGCCGCGACGACAACAAGCCGACCGGCCTGTGGGGTGCGACCGGTGCACTGCGCGTGTGGAAGAACATCTTCGAAAAACTGCCGACGCGCCCGCTTCCGACTTCGCCGGGCCCGGGGATCGATTTCGCCTGGGTGGACCCGAGCACGGGGCAGGGCACGCAGCCCGACTGCGAAGGCGCGCGCGAATATCCCTTCATTACCGGTTATGCGCCCTCCGCCCAGGAGCACTGCTTCTTCCAGCAGTTGAAGAACCTGTTCGGCATCGGCGTGGGCAGCCAGAACGGCGCGCCGCCACCCGCGCCGGCCCATGCCGCGCAGGTGCAGCATTGAGGCCGGATTCGGCGCCGGATTGACATGAGAGAGGCGGATCGGCGCAAAATGACGGGCTGATCTCCCGCCGCGCCGATCCATGTCAAGGACTTTCTGGAGTTCGGGTTCGTTGAAAGCTGCATTCGTTCGACTTGCGATTCTTGGTTCGGCGGCAACGCTGCTCGCGTCCTGCTCACAGCCGCCGGGCTCCCTTCAGCAGAGCATGCGCACGCCCGATCACGACATGGTCGCGGCGATCCGTGCGGCCGGCACGCGCGACAGTTCCGTGGTTGAGGTCGCGCCGCTGCGCGATCCCGCCATTGACAACTTCGTCATCGCGGCCCACAACGCGGAGCGCGCCGGCGACATCCGGATGGCGATCAGCAATGCGGATGCCGCCCTGAAGCTGGCGCCGGACGCACCCGACATCCTGCAATACCGCGCGGAACTCGCGGTGCGCGCCAGGGATTACGCCACCGCCGAGGCGGATGCGCGCCGCTCCTACGAGCTCGGCCCCAAGCTCGGCGGCCTGTGCGCACGCAACTGGCAGACCGTGCTGGAAATCGAGCAGCTCAAGGGCAACGCGGCGGCGGCCGGGAACGCGCGCGTGTCGCGCGACGAGTGCCACGTGGCCGGGCCGGTGCGGATGTGAGGTGGGTTGCGCACCAAGTGCGCCACTTGCGCTGATCAATGTTCGACATCCATGTCTTTTTCCGCTCGCCTCCCAGGCGAGCGGGTTACTGTCCTTTCGGGGAAAGTAACCAAAGCCATTCGCGCTGGACGCGATGGTCTCGCCGACGTCGTG
>DASSFA010000183.1:0-5584 GCA_035694895.1 Rhodanobacteraceae bacterium
CTTGGCGATCACGCCGCGCGCGGCGAGTTCGCGCATGCGCTTCGCCTTCACCTCGTCGTCGTGCGCGGCGGCCTGCGCCTGGTCCAGTTGGCCCTGCGCCGCGCGCAACGCCGCCTGCAGCGGCGCCGGATCGATCTTGAACAGCACGTCCCCGGCCTTGACGTCGGTGCCTTCGGTGTAGACGCGCTTCAGCACGATCCCGGTGACGCGGGCGCGCACCTGTGCGGTGCGGGTGGCGGCCAGCCGGCCGACGAAATCGCTCACCAGCGGTACGCTCCCGGCGCGCACGCTGATCACGCCGACCTGCGGAGGAGGAGGGGGAGGAGGTTGCGATTTTCCGCAAGCGGCAAGGGCCGCCGCCAACACGAGCAGGGCGAAGGCCGAGAGGTAACGCGCCATCGGGGGTTTCTCAACCGAATAGACCGGTAATTATCCCGTATCCCGCCTTGCCACGCCGTAGGCCAAGCGTCATGCGTAAAGAACGGTAAAGCCGCGAGCGATGGATCGGGTCGCCGCTCGGCCGTGATTCCACTTCCGCGGTTTGCGCGAGTTACACCGTCGCCTTCTCGTGCACGACGACGCGATCGCGGCCTTCGCGCTTGGCGCGATAGAGCGCCTGATCGGCCGCACGCTTCAGCTCCTCCGGCAGGACGCCGTGGGAGGACATCGCGATGCCGATGGAAACCGACGGCGCCGGCAGGCGCTGGCCGCGGTGACGCAGTTCGATCCGCGCGGTGGCGCTGCGGATCGCCTCGGCGCGCACCCGCGCGCTCTCGGCGTCCATGTCCACGAGCACCACGGTGAACTCCTCGCCGCCGAACCGGCAGGCGATGTCTTCGCCGCGGCACAGATGCGCGAGCGTGCTGCCGAACTGGGCGAGCAGCGCATCGCCCGCGTCGTGGCCGTGGTTGTCGTTGTAGCGCTTGAAGTGGTCCAGATCGAGCATCAGCAGGGCGACGTGCGACATGCGCCGCTCCGCGCGCGCCAGTTCGCGCGGCAACGAAGCCTCGAGGTAGCGGCGGTTGAAGAGTCCGGTCAGCGGATCGCGGATGGATTGTTCGCGCAGGCTCTGTTGCAGGCGCAGGTTGGCGATCGCCAGCGCGAGCTGGTCGCCGACGGTCAGCATCAGTTCGCGCGAGCCGGGGTCGAAGGCGTGCTCGGAAACCAGGCTCAGCACGCCGAGGACCTGGCCTTGCGCGGACAGCGGCAGGCACAGCATGTGGCCGGCGGTCACGCCTGCATGCACCAGATGCGCGCAGGCAGGTGCGGCGATCTCGCCGAAACCCGGATGCGCCTGGCTGCGGCGCAGCGCCCAGCAATCGTCGGGGGCGAACACCGATTCGGCGAGGTCGGCGCCGCGCACGCCCCAGTGCATCCGCGCCTCCACCATGTTATGGGACGCATTGATCAGCGACAGGCAACCGGACATGTCCGGCAGCAACGGCGGCAGCGCGCGTTCGATCACCGCGATCGCCTCGTCCGGCTCGCGGCAGCTTTGCAGCATTTCGCCCAGCAGCGAGAGCCGGCGCAACGTGTCGGCCAGTTGCCGCGCATCCCCGAGTGCGCTTTGCAATTCCCATGCGCCCTGTTCGAGATCCCGTTCGGTGCGCAGGCGCTTGCGGTGTTCGAAGGTGATGGTGAAGAACGCCCAGAGCATCAGCACGATCACCGTGAAGGTCGCCGCGCCGGCGACGGCCGCCACGTACTCGGCGTGGAGGTCGCGGGAGCGCTGCCGTTCATCCAGCAGACGCGTCTCTTCCGCGCGCATCACTTCGGTCAAGTCCATGACCGGGTGGTCCTGGCGATTGATCAGGTCCACGACATCCGCGCTCGCGGCTTCCTGCCCGTGCAACTGGTAATCGTCCAGGATCTTCTCGAATTTCCCGCGCCGCACGACGATCAGCGCACGCAGCCGCTCGACATTGGCGATCTGCTTCGGGTTATCGCTGATCAACTCGGCGATCGTTTCCACGTCGCGGTTCACCGCGGCCACCGAGCGGTAGTACTCGACCAGCGAAGTCTTGCGCCCCGTCAGGCCGTAGCTGCGCGCGTTCATTTCCACCATGCGCAGGTCGTTTTGCAGGACGACGATGCTTTCCCTGACCCGGTAGGCGTGCACGGTCCACTGCTGGTAGCTGGCGTACTGGGCGGCGCTGTACGCGCCCAGCGCGGCCAGCAGCAGCACCAGCAGGGCGCCCGCCGCGAATTTCGCGATCAGCGGCCGCGTGTAGCGCCAGTACAGGGCCCGCACGGACTCCCGCGCTGGATTCAG
This sequence comes from Rhodanobacteraceae bacterium, assembly GCA_035694895.1. Lineage (GTDB taxonomy): Bacteria > Pseudomonadota > Gammaproteobacteria > Xanthomonadales > Rhodanobacteraceae > 66-474. Next base: position 2,273 of record DASSFA010000183.1, read on the forward strand.
CGGGTGGGCGGGCGCTATGCTTTGCGTCCTCATTTCCCCCAGGTTGTCCGCAATCCCCGCCATGAATGACCTTCGTGCCCCGACCGGGGCCGCTGACCTTGCCCCCTTGCTGGACCTGGTGCGGAGCAAGTTCTCCGCCAATCGCGCGTCTGCAGCAGAACAATTTGTAAAAACGTGCGGTTCTTCACTCGGCCCGGAAGAACTGGCCGAGCGTAGTGTAGCGGCGTGGGCCGCCTTGCTATCTGAATTGTTCCAGTTCGCGGCCGTACGGCAGCCGGGCCAGACCCTGGTGCGCGCCTTCAATCCCGATCGCGAGCGCGACGGCTGGGAGTGCGGCTGCTCGGTGGTCGAAGTGGTGACCGACGACATGCCGTTCCTGGTGGATACGGTGGGCATGGCGGTCACCGGCGCGAAGCTGCAGATCCATCGGCTGATCCATCCGGTACTCAACGTCAGCCGCAATGCACGCGGCGAGCTCACCGCGCTCGACGGCAGCGACGAGGCCCGGTTCGAATCGGTCATGCATGTGGAAGTGGATCGCCTCAGCGAGGAGGAACTGCGCGACCTGCAGACGGCCGTCACCGCGGCGTTCGGCGACGTGCGCGCCTCGGTCGAGGACTGGCGGGCGATGCGCGACAAGATGCTGGAGATCGCCGACCAGCTTCCGCAGCGGCGCATGCCCTTCAACGCGGAAGAAGTCGCCGAGGCGCAGGCGTTCCTGCGCTGGGCGGTGGACGATCACTTCACCTTCCTCGGGTTCCGCGAATACGCGGTGATCGAAGCCGGCGGCGACGAACTGCTCCAGGCCAAGCCGGATTCGGGGCTCGGCATCCTGCGCAGCATGGATCTTGCGGTCGCGCCGCGTTCGCTCAAATCGCTGGTCGCCAGCAAGCTGCCGGTGTCCGGCTCGATGGACGCGATCATCCTGACCAAGACCAATGCGCGCTCGCGCGTGCACCGTCCCGGTTACATGGATTACATCGGCGTGCTGTGCTTCGACGACAAGGGCAAGCCGGTCGGCGAGCAGCGCTTCCTCGGCCTGTTCACCTCCACCGCTTACATGCGCCGTCCGCAGGACGTGCCGCTGGTGCGGCAGAAGGTGGAGGCGGTGATGCAGCGCTCCGGGCTGCGCCGCGATTCGCATTCGGGCAAGGCACTGCGCCACATCCTGGAAACGCTGCCGCGCGAGGAGCTGCTGCAATGCTCCGGTGACGAGCTGTTCGCGCTTGCCAGCGGCATCTTCGAACTGAAGGAGCGCACGCGTCCGCGCCTGTTCGTGCGCCGCGACGCCTACGCCCGGTTCTTCTCGTGCCTGGTGTTCATCCCGCGCGACCACTTCAACACCGGCGTGCGCGAGAAAGTGGAAGCGATGCTGATGGAAATGCTGCGCGGCGAACGCGTGGATTCCACCATCACCATCGGAGATTCCCCGCTGGCACGCCTGCACGTGGTGGTGCGGCCGCGGCCGGGCGACCATCCTGAATTCGACCTCGCGGCCATGCAGGCGCGGCTCTCGGAAGTCGTGCGCAACTGGCACGACGACCTGCGCGATGCGCTGATCGCACGAGTGGGAGAGGAGCGCGGTGCGCATCTGCTGGCACGCTACGGGCGCGCGCTCTCGGCCGGCTACATCGAGGAAGTCACCCCGCAGCGCGCCGCTCAGGACGTGGAGACGCTGGCAGAACTGGAGGGCGACGGCGATTTGCGCGTGCGGCTGTATCGCTCGCACAACCGCCCCGACGAACTGCACTTCAAGATCTTCCGCAGCGGTGCCGACATCGCGCTTTCGGAAGTGCTGCCGTTGCTGGAAAACGCCGGGCTGAAGGTATTGACCGAACAGGTCTACACGCTGGAGGTCAAGGGCGCCAGGCTGTGCATCCAGGACGTGACCGTGCAGGTCGCCCGTCCGCTCGCCTTCGAGATCGACGCGCTGCACGAGAATTTCGAATCCGCGTTCGAAGCGATCTGGCGCGGTCGTGCCGAGAACGACAGCTTCAACAGGCTGCTGCTGCACGCGAAGCTGTCGTGGCGCCAGGTCGCGGTGCTGCGCGCCTACTGCAAGTACCAGCAGCAGGTCGGCACCACGTTCTCGCAGGCGTACATGGAGGAAACGCTCAACGACTATCCGTTGATCGCGGGATTGTTGATCGAACTGTTCGAGGCGCGCTTCGACCCCGCGCGCGAGAGCGGCAACACGGAAGCCGCACGCGCGCAATTGCAGGCCGAATTGTCGGCGCTGCTGCCGCAGGCGGTGCGCAATCGCGAACCGGCCTTTGCCGAGCAGGTTGCCGCGCTGCGGGTGCAGCCGCGCGAACGGCAGATCGAGGGCCTGATCGAGGCGATCAAGGCGCTGCTCGAGAACGTCAACAGCCTGGACGAGGATCGCATCCTGCGCGGCTTCATGGCGCTGATCCGCGCCACGCTGCGCACCAGCTATTTCCAGACGCGCGGCGGCAAGCCGGCCGAATACATCAGCTTCAAGTTCGATTCGCACCAGGTGCCGGACGTGCCCAGGCCCGTTCCGTACCGCGAGATCTGGGTCTATGCACCGAGGGTGGAAGGCGTGCACCTGCGCTTCGGCCCGGTCGCGCGTGGTGGACTGCGCTGGTCGGACCGCCGCGAGGATTTCCGCACCGAGGTGCTGGGCCTGGTCAAGGCGCAGATGGTGAAGAACACCGTGATCGTGCCGGTCGGTTCCAAGGGCGGCTTCTTCGTCAAGCGCCCGCCCGCCGGTGGCGATCGCGACGCGATGCTGGCCGAGGGCATCGCCTGCTACAAGATGTTCATCAACGGCCTGCTCGACATCACCGACAACCTGGTGGAAGGCAAGGTCGTGCATCCGCGCGACGTGGTGCGCCATGACGCGGACGATCCGTACCTGGTCGTCGCCGCCGACAAGGGCACGGCCACGTTCTCCGACATCGCCAACGGCGTCAGCGCCGAGCACAACTACTGGCTCGGCGACGCGTTCGCCTCGGGCGGTTCGGCCGGTTACGACCACAAGGCGATGGGCATCACCGCCAAGGGCGGTTGGGAATCGGTGAAACGCCATTTCCGCGCGCTGGGCCGCGACTGCCAGAGCCAGGACTTCACCTGCGTGGGCATCGGCGACATGTCCGGCGACGTGTTCGGCAACGGCATGCTGCTGTCGAAACACACGCGCTTGGTTGCCGCGTTCGACCATCGCCACATCTTCCTGGATCCGAATCCGGATGCGGCCATCTCGTTCGCCGAGCGCGAGCGCATGTTCAAGCTGCCGCGCTCGAGCTGGGACGACTACGACAAGTCGAAGATCAGCCGCGGCGGCGGTGT
>DASSFA010000184.1:0-6321 GCA_035694895.1 Rhodanobacteraceae bacterium
ACGATGCCCCCGCATCGCACCACCGCAGCAGCCTCGACCGGCGCCGGCATTCTACCCCGATCCGCCCGCCCCGGCGCGGTTTGCACAGCCTGCTCATCGCGCCGCGATAGACTGCGCGGATGCCCTTCTCGCCCGCCCCGGCCACCCGCCCGCTCGCCGAACAGGCGTTGTCGCGCGCGGCTGGCGCGCCGCTGTCCAGCGGCAATGCGATCGAACTGCTGATCGACGCCCGAGCCAATTTCGACGCCTGGCTCGCGGCGATCCGCTCGGCACGGCGCAGCATCTTTCTTGCCAACTACATCATCCGCGCCGACACGATTGGTCACGCATTCCTGGACGCGCTGTGCGAGCGCGCCCGCTCCGGCGTGCACGTGTGCGTGATGCGCGACTGGCTGGGGTGCCTGGGGCAGTCCGGCTCGCGCTTCTGGAAGCCGCTGCTGGAAGCCGGCGGGCAGGTGCGGGTGTGGAATCCCTTCGATCCGCTGAGTCCGTTCGGCTGGGTCAACCGCGACCACCGCAAGCTGGTGAGCGTGGATGGCCGGATCGCGTTCATCTCCGGCATCTGCATCAGCAGCAAATGGCTGGGCAACGCCGAGCGCAAGATCCCGCCGTGGCGCGATACCGGCGTGGCGCTGCGCGGCCCGGCGGTTGCGGAAATCGAAGCCTCGTTCGCCGTCACCTGGAACAGCACCGGCGATCCGCTGCCGGAGGAAGCCGTCACCGATCCGGCCACGATCCCGGAAGCCGGCGAGGTCGCGCTGCGCGTGATCGCCACCCACCCGAGCAGCGCCGGCATGTACCGACTGGACCAGATGATCGCGGCCCTCGCGCGCGAGCGGCTGTGGCTCACCGACGCCTACTTCGTCGGCGTCCCGCCCTACGTGCGCGCGCTGGCCAATGCCGCGGAGGACGGCGTGGACGTCCGCCTGCTGGTGCCGGGCACCTCGGACCTGCCGCCCGTCGCGGCGATGTCGCGCAGCGGTTACCGCCCGCTGCTCGCCGCGGGCGTGCGCGTGTTCGAATGGAACGGCTCGATGCTGCACGCCAAGACGGCGGTCGCGGACGCACGCTGGGCACGCGTGGGTTCGACCAACCTCAACCTCGCGAGCTGGATGGGCAATTGCGAGATCGACGTCGCGGTGGAGGACCACGCCTTCGCACGGACGCTCGCCGAGCAGTACGAGCGCGACCTTCAGAACGCCACCGAGATCGTATTGTCGCGGCGGCGCGTGCGCCGCGATCCGCAAAGCGCGCCACGCGAGCGCGTCCACCGCGGCAAGCCCGGCGAACGCGGCAGCGCCGGGCGCGGCGCGGCCGGTGCCCTGCGGCTGGCGCACAGCGTTGGCGCGGCGTTGAACCAGCGCCGCTTGCCGACCGGCGGCGAAGCCGGCCCGCTGCTGGGCGGCGCGTTGGCGCTGCTGATCCTGACCGCGATAGCGGTGCTGTGGCCGCGCGCGATCGCGTGGCCGCTGGCGGCGCTGGCCCTGTGGCTCGCGCTGGGGCTGTCGGTGCGCTGGCTGCGGGTGCGGCGCGAACGTCATCGCGAAATTCCAGTCATCAAATGACATGAACGAAGAAATCCCCCAGTACGAAACCCGCCGCGAGATCCTCACGCCTTCCTCGCTCAACCGGCTGGCGCGGGACCTGATCGAGGACGCGCTGCCGCTGGTCTGGATCGAGGGCGAACTGTCCAACGTGTCGCGTCCTGCATCGGGCCACCTCTACTTCACGCTGAAGGATTCCGTCGCGCAGGTGCGCTGCGCGATGTTCAAGCCGCGCAGCACCTGGTTGCGCTTCCGTCCGGCCGATGGCGCGCACGTGTTGGCGCGCGCACGCGTGAGCCTTTACGAGGCGCGCGGCGAATTCCAGTTGCTCATCGAGCACATGGAAGAAGCCGGCGAAGGTGCGCTGCGCCGCGCGTTCGAACTGCTGAAGGCGAAGCTGCAGGCCGAAGGATTGTTCGACCCGCAACGCAAGCGTGCACTGCCACGGTACCCGCGCCGCATCGGCGTGATCACCTCGGCCACCGGCGCGGCGATCCGCGACGTGCTGAGCGTGGCGCGCCGACGCTGCCCGCTCACCGAAATCGAAATCCTCCCCGTACCGGTGCAGGGCCGCGAGGCGCCGGCGGCGATCGTGGCAATGCTGAAGGCGGCATCGCGCAGCGCGCGTCATGACGTGCTGCTGCTGACCCGCGGCGGCGGCTCGCTGGAAGACCTGATCGCGTTCAACGATGAAGGCGTCGCGCGCGCGGTGGCCGCGAGCGCTGTGCCGGTGGTGTGCGCGGTCGGGCACGAAGTGGATTTCTCGATCGCCGATTTCGTCGCCGACCTGCGCGCGCCCACGCCTTCGGCCGCCGCCGAATTGCTGCTGCCGGATTCGGATGCGCTGTCGCGTACCTTGGAACAACACCGCGCGCGATTGCAGCACGCGTGGAACCGCCGCGCGCACGCGACGATCCAGCGCCTCGACCATCTGCACGCGCGACTGCTCGGTCGCGCGCCGCAACAGCGGCTCGCGTCCGGCCGCGAGCGATTGCTGGCCCTGCGCGCACGCATGCAACGGTGCGCTTCGGTCCGGCTGGAATCGGCAGACGCGCATTTGCGCCATCTGACGGCGCGCTTGCGGCTGGCGCACCCGGCGCGGCGGCTGCCCCTGCTTACGCGCGATGCGAACCAGCTTCGGCGCCGCCTGCTCGCGACCTGGGCGCAGGCCGCGCAACGCGACGCGCGTCGCGTAGCCGCGCTCGCCCGCGCGCTGCAGGCGGTCAGTCCGCTGAACGTGCTGCAACGCGGTTACGCGATCCTGTTCGCCGAAAGCGGTGAGGTGTTGCGTTCGGCGCACGATGTCGGCGTGGGCACCCTGCTGACCGCGCGATTGCAGGATGGAGAGCTGGCGCTGATCGTGCGCGAACATGAGGGATGAACATGAAGCTCAACGACTGCTATCCGTACTACCTCGCCAACAAGCCGCAACAGCCGAACGAAGATCTCGCGGTGCTGGACAAGTATTCCGGCGAGGTCGCCACGCGCGTGGCGCTGGCCGATGCGGCTGCAATCGAGCGGGCCATCGCGGCCGCGGCCCGCGCCGCAGCGCCGATGGCGGCGATGAAACCCTACGAACGCCGCGCCGTGCTGGAGCACTGCATCGCGCGCATGGCCGAACGCAAGGACGAACTCGCCTTCGCGCTGTGCGTGGAAGCCGGAAAACCGATCAAGGACGCGCAGGGCGAAGTCACGCGACTGCTGGATACCTTCCGCATCGCCGCCGACGAGTCGACGCGAACCGGTGGTGAAATCCTGAACCTGGAGATCTCTCCGCGCACGCGCGGCTACCGCGGCTTCGTCAAGCGCGTGCCGCTGTGTCCGTGCTCGTTCATCACGCCGTTCAATTTCCCGTTGAACCTGGTCGCGCACAAGGTCGCGCCGGCGCTCGCGGCAGGCTGCCCGTTCGTGCTGAAGCCGTCCGAGAAGACGCCGATCGGCGCCTTGATCATCGGCGAGGCGCTCGCCGAGACCGATCTGCCGCATGGCGCGTTTTCGATCCTCCCCTGCAGGATCGAGGATGCCGGTCCGTTCGTGGAAGACGAGCGGTTGAAGCTCCTGTCGTTCACTGGCGGCCAGATCGGCTGGCAACTGAAGGCGCGTGCCGGCCGCAAGAAGGTCGTGCTGGAGCTGGGCGGCAACGCGGCCTGCATCGTGGACGCGGACCAGCGAGGGCGGCTGGACTTCGTGGTCGAACGCCTGATCTCCGGCAGCTTCTACCAATCCGGGCAGAGCTGCATCAAGGTGCAGCGGATCCTGGTCCACGCGTCGCTGTACGACGAGGTCAAGCGGCGCTTCGTCGAGGCGACGCGCAAACTGAAAGCCGGCGACCCGAAGGATCCGGAAACCTTCCTCGGCCCGATGATCGACGAGGCGGCGGCGACGCGTCTGGAAAGCTGGATCGGTGAAGCCAGGCAGTCCGGCGCGAAAGTCCTGTGCGGCGGCGGGCGCCAGGGCAACATGCTGCAGGCAACCGTGCTGGAGAACGTGCCGGACGACGCGAAGCTTTCCCGCATGGAAGCCTTCGGCCCGGTCACGGTGCTGGCGAAATTCGAAACCTTCGACGACGCGCTGCGGAGCGTGAATGCCTCCGACTACGGCCTGCAGGCCGGCGTGTTCACCGGCAATCTCGACCACGCGATGCGTGCGTGGGACACGCTGGTCGAGGGCGGCGTGATCGTCGGGGACATCCCGAGCTTCCGCGTGGACAACATGCCTTACGGCGGCGCGAAGCTTTCCGGATCCGGTCGCGAAGGCGTGCGCTTCGCAATGGAAGACATGACCGAAGCGAGGCTGCTGGTGATCCGCGATCCTTGATGATCGCGAACAACGGACACGGATGCGGGCAAGCCGGAATCCGATCCGCGTTTCGTTCTCGATGTCAGATGCCCTCGGCTCTCCGCGGGCGGTTCGAGGTGTCCATCAGCGTCGAGGAGAAGCGCCATCCATCATGGTCCAGCCGGCGCGCGGTATGCAGAGCCTGACTGGCCGCCAGCAGCAGGCCGGCGGCATTCGTCGCGTTGTCCGGAAATCCCGCGATGCCGATACGCAGTCCCAGCGTGAACTGCACGGAATCCACGCCGTAGGGTTTGACCAGACTCTCGGTGATGCGCTCGGCGATCCTTTCGCCCGCCGAATACAGCGATCCCTCCACGCCCTGTGCCAGCAGTGCGAATTCCTCGCCGCCGATGCGGGTGACAAGGTCCTCGCCGCGGATCTGCCGCCGCACGCGCTCGGCGATCACGCGCGAAACGCCTTCGACGAAGGCCTCGCCATGCTGCTGCTGCAACGCGTCCAGCCCGCTCAACTGCAGCCGGAACAACAGGCAGCCGCACTGCTGGCGGCGTGCCGTGGACAGGGCGCGACCGATGCGCCGCAACAGCGGGCGGCTGCCAAGCGTTCCGGAAGACGCGGTGCGCGAGCCGAATGCGCGCATCGGGTAAAGCCACCCCCAGCCCATACCCTCTCCTCCCTTGCTGCCGTGCGCAGTCTAACCAAAACGCGCGCGCTAAACTTGTCGGTCCATTCGTGGTCCTAGGCAAGATGCCCAACACGCCCCCGCAATCCGGCGAATCCCCGCCGCGCCGGCTCTCCGCCTTGCGTGCGCTGTGGCCCTACCTGCGCAGGCACCGCGGCCTGGTCGCCGGCTGGCTGTTCTTCCTGACGCTGTCCTCGGCGGCCACCCTGTCGCTGCCGGTTGCCGTGCGGCACATGATCGACCGCGGCTTCGCCACGCGCGATCCGGCGCTGGTCAACCGCACCTTCCTGATCCTGTTCGGCGTCGCGCTGGTGCTGGCCCTGGCCACCGCCGCGCGCTATTTCTGCATCACCCTGCTCGGCGAACGCGCCGTCGCGGAGCTGCGCGAGAAGCTGTACGCGCACCTGATCCGGCTCGACATCGGTTTCTTCGAGCGCGCCCGCGTCGGCGAACTGGTCTCGCGGCTGGGGACCGACACGGAAGTGGTGCAGACGCTGATCGGTTCGAGCGTATCCATCGCGCTGCGCAGCGTGGTGATGGTGATCGGCGCTGCGGCGGCGATGGTGATCACCAGCCCGCGCCTGGCGGGCTTCACCGCGCTGGTGATCCCGGTGGTGATCGTGCCGATCGCGTTGTACGGTCGAAAATTGCGCGCACTGTCGCGGGTGAACCAGGACCGCATCGCCGACACCAGTGCGATCGCCAATGAAACGCTGAACGCGGTGCACGCGGTGAAGGCGTATGCGCGCGAACGCATCGAGAGCGCACGTTATGCGCGTGCGGTGCGCGACGCCTTGCGCGCGGCGCAGCGCCGCATCACCGCGCGCGCGATCCTGACCGGCGGCGTGATCGTGCTGGTGTTCGGTGCGATCACGCTGGTGCTGTGGGCCGGCGCGCGCGACGTGCTGGCGGGGTCCATGGACGCGGGCGTGCTCAGCCAGTTCATCCTCTACGCGGTACTGGCCGCGGGCTCCGTGGGCGCGCTGGGCGAGGTATGGGGCGACGTGCTGCGCGCGGCGGGTTCCATGGGCCGCATCGGCGACCTCCTGGCCGAGCAGCCGCGCATCGTCGCGCCCGCGCAGCCGGCGCGCCTGCCGGAGCCGGCGCGCGGTGCGCTCGCGTTCGAGCACGTCGAGTTCCGCTATCCGTCGCGACCGGACGTGCCCGCCCTGCACGATTTCGACCTGCGCGTGCAGCCGGGCGAAACGGTCGCGCTGGTCGGCCCTTCCGGGGCAGGCAAAAGCACGGTCTTCAACCTGCTGCTGCGCTTCCATGATCCGCAGCGCGGGCGCATCACAT
>DASSFA010000185.1:0-15931 GCA_035694895.1 Rhodanobacteraceae bacterium
CCGCCCGTCGCGACATGCGGCCGCTGCAGCGTCAATCCGGCATCCGGACCTTCGCCTTCAAGCGCGGCAATCTGGTTTCGCAGGAGGGCGATGTTTCCGTCATTCGCCTCCAGTTGCTCCCGGACTGCGGGCAAGGCGGATTCCGCCTGGGTGAGTTCGAGTTGCGAATCCACCTGCGCCACCGCCCGCGCGCGGGTCAGCGCTAGGATCTTCTGCTTGTGCGCCAGTGTCTCCTGCAGCATGTCGCGCAACGCGTAAGCGCTGTCGAGGCGAAGATAGGTGCGAACCACGGCGACACTCAGCATCAGCCGTGCCGCTTGCAGATCGATCTGCGTGGCGTGCACGCGATCCACGGCCGCGTCCAGGGCTGCGCGGTTCTTGCCCCAGAAATCCAATTCGTAATCGAGACCGAGCGATGCGTTGTTGATCGTCTGCCAGGTACCCGCGATCGGCGGTGGGACGGTACCGTGCTCGCTGAAGCGTTCGCGCTCACTGCTCACGTGAACATTGAGATCCGGGTAGAGCGACGCACCCGCGATGCCGGCCATGGCTTGTGCCGCGCGGACGCGCGCTTCGGCGACGCGCAGGCGCGGTTGCCCTTGCAGCGCGGCGTCCACCAACCGGTTCAACTGGTCGTCGCCGAAACTCTTCCACCACGACTGATGCGGCCACGCCGCCGCGGACAGCGGAACCGCTTCCAGGCTCCCGGTCGCGCGGATGGATTGAGCATCGGTGATGTGCGCATGCGTGCGCAGCCCGCCGGTGCTCGCACACGCAGCCAATGCAATCGAGGCCAGCATGGTCCCGACCCGGACCGCTCGGGTTGCGCTGCGCTTTGCGATGGCGTGGACGTTCATGGTGAGCCTTGATTGCTATCGTCAGATTCAGCCTAGGCAGATATATGCACAAAAAAAGAACCGGTCAGCGCATCGAGGCGGCGTTGGCAAGCACCTGCTCGAGCGAGCGCTTGAACGCCTCCGCCTGCACGTTGCTGAAGCCGCCCAGAAGGCGCCGGAACACCGCTTCCACCCGGCGCCTTGCCTGGGGAAACATCGCCCTGCTTTCGTCGCTGAGTTCGATCAGGTAACTGCGGCGATCTTCCGGATTCGCCACGCGGCGGATGAGGCCCTTCTTCTCCATCCTGTCGAGCAGGCGCGTCATGGCGCCGGAGTCATACCCGAGCAGCCGGCAAAATTCGCCGATAGTGCGGCCTTTGCCCAAGGCGATGCTGTTGAACACCACGAACTGGGCCGGACTGATGTCCAGCGGTTTGAGTTCCGCTTCGATCGAGTCCCAGATCGAGCTGCGCACCGCGCTGACGAGGAATCCGAGCTCTCCGGTGCTCAGCGTGTCGATGGTGTTTTTCCTGGAGGTACTCATGACGGATGTCCCTGGAGCTGGACAGACTATATCTGCCTAGGCAGATTCTGTCAAGGAGTTCGCCGTTCAGAAGGCCCCGTGGCCGTCGCCTGCGTCCGCAGGGCAGGCTGGGGTGGTCGTGCCCTCGCCTGAAGCCCCCGGTTGCAGATTGCGGCGCAGCGATTGATCGGCTGTTTCCCAGAGCTGCCCGCTTGAGGCACAACGAACGCCGTAGTCGAATAGCTGCTGCATGTGCGCGGAGTTGAAGTCGGCGAAGCCTCGATACGGGTAGTCGGGCGGGATCTCCGTCAGCCGCAACTCCATATTTCGGCTCCGCGCATACTCGAGAGCGATCAGAAGCGCCTCGCGGGCTTTATAGGTAAGGTCGGCAGAAAAGCTGCGCGACAACACGCTCAGCGTGTTGGCCTGCGTCTCGGCGGGTGCGGATACCAGTTTGCTATTGATAATCACGTAGAGGTTCGCGCGCTGCGGCGACAGCGATGGCATCGGCAGGATCTGCGCAACCAGGGGAGCCGCGAAGAGCGACGTGGTCACGCTTCCGTCCACGTGCATCTCCTCGTATTCGTGCGTGCCCTGGCGCACGCGGATCATCACCGGAGGGAAGATGCCCGGCACGCTCGCCGAAGCGACGAGCACGTCCCGGAACAGCCGGCGCGCGGCATCGCCGCCGTGCTCGGCGATCAGGCCCATGTTCCACAACACCGTTTCTTCCTTGTCCAGGTCCGTGGTTGCTACGAACAGCAATCGGCCGCATTCGTATTCGTGCGCCACGGCCGTGACCATCGCCGGCGTCACGAACTTGTCCACCAGATGGAACAGCGCACCGTGCCCCGACCGATCCAGTGGAAACAGGAAGCGCCGTATCACGGAACGGGTAGCGGAATGCGGCAGCCGGAATCCGCCTAGCCCCGCAAAAGCGGCTTTCAGTTGCGGATCCCACTGGGGGCCAAGATAAGCGAACGGCGCGATGAGTGCCCCCGCGCTCACTCCGGTCACGACCTCGAACTGCGGACGATCGTGCCTCTGGGTCATCCCGACCAACGCGCCCGCGCCGAACGAGCCGCCGGCACCGCCGCCCGAGATGACCAGATAGTCGATCGTTCCATCGGTTGCCGCCTGTGACAAGCGCGAAAACAGTTGCGGCGCACGCTTGTCGAAATCCCGGCGGTCGATGGTCACCAGGCGTGTTTGTGGGGAGAAGCCGTCCGGCGCGGCGGAACTGATCAGATCAGGTGGAGGCGGCAGTCGCGCCTGCGTGACGCAACCGGCCAGAGCCAACAGTCCGGCCAACGCCGGCAGGGCCGCGCACCGAGCCATCTCCGCCTCCTGCCGTTGATCATAGGCCAAGAAGCCAAGCTGTTGGAATGCGAGTGCTCTCAGCATCGATAGTGAAGAATGGCAGACTGCGGACCCCAAGCAGTCATTCGGACAAGCTCGCCAGCAGCCTGTACTTCGCAGGCATCCGAGATGCCTCGCGAGTGCACGGGATTTCGTTTTCACCTGCCGACCCTGGTCCGCAAGCCATGGAGAAGACGCGCGCATACCGGACCCCGCGAATCCGCCGGCATTCACAAGCGGGGAGCAGCGGCGGGATGGGAGGTAGGCTCAACGTCCCACGTCACTACAGCGTCGTGCAATGGACGCGCTACCATCGCGGAATTTCCGCGAAGAGGGGTTCGTCGTGGCACACGTGCGTTACCTGCATCTGGATGTATTTGCCGCCAGCCTTGGCGGAGGCAACCACCTTGGGGTGGTGCTCGATGCTGCGCACTGGAGCAGTGCCGCGATGCAGCGCTTTGCGCGCTGGAACAATCTCGTTGAGACCACGTTCCTGCTTGCGCCGACGCGGCCGGAAGCGAGTTATCGCGTGCGCATCTTCACGCCCCACCAGGAAATCGCATTCGCCAGCCATCCCAGTATCGGGAGCGCCCATGCGCTACTCGAATGCGGCCTGGCGCAGCCTCGCGACGGACTGCTGTGGCAGGAGTGCGGGGCAGGCGTATTGCCGATCCGCGTCGAAGGTGAAGGTTCTTCGCGGTGCCTGCTGCTGCGGCCTCCGCCGGAGCAAATCGTCACCACTGGCCTCAATGCGCACCCGCTGCTGGCGGCCGCTCTGCGCGACGTCCGCATCGGCCCGTTGCCACCCGCACTGGTCTCGGGTGGACGCAGGTGGTGGCTGGCGGAAGTTGCGGACGAAGCCGCGTTGCGCGCGTGGAATCCAGCTCACGACGCGATTGGTGCGCTCGCCCGTGCGACCGATAGCATGGGACTGTGTGTTTTCGCGCGCCGCACGTCCTCGGAACCGGCGTTGGCCGTGCGCGCCTTTCCGGCGGGTGTCGGCATCACGGAAGACCCGGCATCCGGTGCAGCCAATGGCTTGATTGCGGCATATCTGGCAAATGCGGAGCCTGCAGGTCCGTTCGCGCGTGGTTACGTGGTCAGCCAGGGCCGCGAGGTCGGTCACGATGCCGAGCTCGTCATCCGCGTGGAAGACGGCGAGATCTGGGTGGGTGGGCGCACGCACACCATCGTTCGCGGGACGCTCGACTGGGATGCCGCCTGAGCTCTATCGCATGGTCATCCTGCTATTGGCCGATAATTTTCGTCCGGACTGAAGATCACGGCGCTTCAGCCAACCGCGCCCGGATTTCCGACTGAAGCTTCTCCGTACCCACGGCCAGCACGCTGGTCGTCTCCAGCGTCAGCTCCGCGCCTTGCAGGTCGGTGAACACGCCGCCGGCTTCGCGGACGATCACGGCGAGGGCGGAGATGTCCAGGATGTTGACGTCGGACTCGATCACGATGTCCAGGCCGCCCCGTGCCAGCAGGTGGTAGTGGCAGAAGTCGCCATAGCCGCGCACGCGGTTGACCTCGCGGATCAGCGCGCCGAGTGCATTCCAGCGCTGCGCGTTGCCCGTGAGCGTCTTGATGTTGCCGAACGAGAGCGAGGCGTCCTTCAGAGCGCGCGTGCGGGCCACCTGCACGCGCCTGCCGTCGAGGAACGCGCCGCCGCCGCGTCGCGCCCACATGGTCTCGCCGTACAGCGGCGCGTGCGATACGCCCAGCACCAACTCACCCTGGTGCATCAGTGCGATCTGGGTGGAGAAGAACGGCGTGCCGCGCACGAAGCTCTTGGTGCCGTCCAGCGGATCCACCAGCCACAGGAATTCGCTTGTCCCCGCCCTGCCGCGCTCCTCGCCGAGGATCGCGTGATCGGGAAACGCGCCGAGCAGGCGCGCGCGGATCGCGTCCTCGGCCTCGCGGTCGGCGATCGTGACCGGGCTGGCGTCGGATTTGATTTCCACTTCCACGCCGCGCTCGAAATGGCGGGTGATCAGTGCGCCCGCTTCGCGGGCGGCGTGCAGCGCGATATCGAGAGCGTGGTCGAGGAATCCTTCCGAAGCGGTCATCAGATTGAATCCGCACTGGCCCAGGAGCCGTTCGTGCTGAGCGTAGCTTGCGCAGCAAGCGAAGTCGAAGCACATTGCGCAGTGCCCTTCGACTCCGGCCCATCGTTGATGGGCCTACGCTCAGGGCGAACGGAGGCTGCAATGATCGCATCGAATACTGCCGGAGCTGGGACCTTGCCGAGCAACGCTGACTTGACGGCGCGCGACCTCAGGGTGAACTGGCATCCGTGCACGCAGATGCGCGAGCACGATGTGCGATTGCCGATGATCCCGATCGTGCGCGGCGACGGCGCGTGGCTGATCGACGCCAACGGCAAGCGCTACCTGGACTGCATCAGTTCGTGGTGGAGCAACCTGTTCGGTCACGCCAATCCGCACATCGCGCGAGCCATAGCCGAACAGGCGGCGACCTTGAATCACGTGATGTTCGCCGGCTTCACGCATGAGCCGGCGATCCGCCTGGCCGAAGAACTGGTGCGGATCGCGCCGCGCGGGCTCGCGCGCGCGTTCTTCGCCGGCGATGGCGCCAGCGCGGTGGAGATTGCCCTGAAGATGAGTTTCCATTACTGGCACAACAGCGGCCGGCGCGAGCGCACGCGCTTCATCTCGCTGGCCAATGCCTATCACGGCGAAACGCTGGGCGCGCTTTCGGTGAGTGACCTGCCGCTATATCGCGCGGTGTACGCGCCGCTGCTGCTGGACCCGATCGTCGCGCCTTCGCCGGACTGGCTCGACTGCGAGCCCGGCGAAGCCGCGGAAGACGTGGCCGCGCGCCGACTGCAGGACATGCGCGCGATCCTGGAGCGGCACGCGCACGAAACCTGCGCGGTGATCGTGGAGCCGCTGGTGCAATGTTCGGGCGGCATGCGCATGCACGCGCCGGCCTATCTGACGGGCCTGCGCAAGCTGTGCGACGAGTACGAAGTGCACCTGATCGCCGACGAGATCGCGGTCGGCTTCGGCCGCACCGGCACGATGTTCGCTTGTGAACAGGCGAACATCGTGCCGGATTTCCTGTGCCTGTCGAAAGGACTGACCGGCGGCGCGCTGGCGATGTCGGCGGTGCTGACGACCGATCGCGTATACGAGGCATTCCTGGGCGATTACGCGGCCAACAATGCCTTCCTGCACTCGCACACCTTCAGCGGCAATCCGATAGCGTGCGCGGCGGCGCTGGCGACACTGGCAATTTTCCGCGAGGAACCGGTGCTGGAGAACAACCGCGCGCTGGCAGCGCGGCTGGCGGAGCGGATCGCGCCGCTGCGCGATCATCCGCACGTGTTAGGCGTGCGCCAGACCGGGCTGATCGCGGCGATGGACCTGGTTGCAGACAAGAAATCCGGCACGCCATATCCCGGCGCCGAGCGGCGCGGGCTGCGCTTCTACCTGCACGGACTGGAGCACGGCATGCTGCTGCGCCCGCTGGGCGACACGACGTATTTCCTGCCGCCCTACTGCATCACGCTGGGCGAGATCGACCGGATGGTCGAAACCGCCGCCGCGGGAATTTCCGCGGCGGTGGCTTAGCTATCGCAGTCCGCGGCTGCCGCCCGTTACAGCACGCGTTCCGATCGTGGAGACCTGAGCAATCCCCGCGCTATGCGGGGAAGCAGACTGCACCTAGTGATGCCCGCTGATTTGCACTCTCGGGTCGAGCTGCTGCAGGGCGCGGCCGACATTCGTCTGGCCGGTGCGCTGCAGGTCCTCATGGCTGTAGCTGGCGCCGGCGACCGGCAGGCAGCCGCCCTTCGGCGGCGGGATATGGCTGCCCGTGTCGCGGATGCAGTTCCGCGAACCCGGCGCGGGCACCTGCCTGTCGGCGGTATTCATCGCGTTGGTGTCGTTGCCGTTCGTCTGCACGGCCGGTGCGGTCGCGGAAACCTCCGTCGCGTTCTGCGCGACGGCAACGCCGCCCAGGCCTGACGCGGCGATCAGTGCGGTGGCAAGGATCAGTTTTTTCATGGTTGGCTCCCGGAATCGTGTTTCCCATTCCCTGGGGCGATTGTCCTCCCTGGCGGCGAAGCCGGCGCAGGCATCGCAATATCTACGACAGCTTTCGTTCATAATGGTTCGCAAGCGGGCCGAGCTCTCTTCGGCAACCCGGAATCGCCTCGCCCGACCGCCCGCCATCTGCCATCCTACGCCGGTCGGATAGGCGGGACTGCGATGCGGGCGATAAGGATTCACGTCGATGCCGGCCTGACGGCGGGGGCCGAACTTGTCCTGCCGGAGCAGGCCGCGGCACACGTCGTTCGCGTGCTGCGCCTGCGCGCGGGAGATCCCGTTTCATTGTTCAACGGAGACGGCAGCGATTACGCGGCCGAGCTGGTCGCGGTCGGTCCCCGCGAGGCGCGCGCGCGCATCCTGGAATCGCGAACGAATCGCAGCGAATCGCCGCTGCGCATCGTGCTGGCACAGGCGCTGGCGCGTGGCGAGAAGATGGACTGGATCGTGCAGAAGGCGACCGAACTGGGCGTCGCCGAAATCGTGCCGCTGGTCACCGCCCGCAGCGAGGTGAAGCTGGACGACGCCCGCGCGCGCAAGCGGCTGGAACATTGGCGGGCGGTGGCGATCAGTGCCTGCGAACAGAGCGGCCGCGCACGCGTGCCGACGATCGCCACCGTGCAACCGCTGCGCACCTGGCTTGATTCGCTCGACGGGTCAGCCGTGCGATTGGCGCTGTTGCCGGAAGGCGAACTCGCCCCGCGGACGCTGGGTGCTCCGGCCCAAGGCGCGGCGCTGGCTGTCGGCCCGGAAGGCGGTTTCGACGACGCGGACATCGCGTTGCTGCGCAAAGCCGGTTTCCGTGGGCTGGCACTCGGGCCGCGCGTGTTGCGCACGGAAACCGCGGGAATGGCCGCGATCGCGGCGTTGCAGGCGTTGTACGGGGATCTTTGATTGCAGCCCCCGCTGCGCGCAGGCGGCTTTCGGACGATTCCTCAGGCAGCGCGTTGGAGCGCTTCCTGGACCATGTCCTCGACCTGCGCGAGGTCGGGAATGAACGCGAGGTCGTCGCGCACCATCACCTGTTCGCGAACGCCGGGGGGAACAGGCTGGTCGTCGCCGCTGGGGATCAGGATATCCGGAGAGATGGTGGTCAGACGCGGGAAGCCCTGGGTCAGCAGTCCCAGGAACGGCATCTTGGGATGGCCTTCCAGCGCTTTCAGAATGGCCACGCGCGCGGTGTCGGTGCCTTCGCTCTCGGCGAGTCCGGCGAGCACCGAAAACGAAAACAGCGGAACGCGCCAGCCACGCCAGGATTGGCGGCCCAGCAACCAGGCCGGTGCCGAAGGAATCGGCTCCAGGGTGGAATACGTCACCACCTCTGCGACGGTGGCGTTGGGCAGCAGCACGCGCCCGTGCGTCACCGGAATCATGACGCCGCGAACCTCGCGCGGCAGGTCCTGGATGGCGCTCATTGGCCGTCCTCCCTCGAATCCATCGGTTCGAGCTCAAGCGCGAGCCCGCTGCCGAAACTCGGGGCCGGCGCGGGAGCGGGCTTCTCGCGCGGCGCCGTGGTCACGGGCGTGAAGTCCTCCACCAACTGCCATTGGTCGGCGCTCGGGGGAGCGGCCGGTTTGGCGGGCGCGGAGACGGCAGCCGGCGCTTGAACTTTGGCTGGCGTGGGGGCGGAAGCGGCAGACGCCTGGACCTTGGCGGCGGCGGCAGGCGCTGCGGGCTGTGCGGATTCCTCCTCGGCGAATCCGATCACGTCCCAAGGCGCAGGCTCCCGCGAGGCACTGTCGGGAGCGCTCGCGAGCAGCGCATCGATCTGGGCCGACCAGGCTTCGGTATCCACTCCGGAGGCCGCGGCTTCGGAAGGAAAATCCGCCACGAGCGCATCGATTTCGCCCTGGCTCAGCGGACGCGAAGCCGAAGCGGGCTCGCCGGCCGGCGGTTCCGGCTCCGCGATCTCCGCAGCCATGGCGGGGGGTTCGGCGACAGCGGTCCTGGCAGGCGGCACTTCGACCGCAGCAGCCGCGGGCATCGCCGGCATGGAAGGCGTTGCCGCTACCTGTGCGGGACGCGGCGGATCCACGTCGTCCTTCCCGCAAAGCTTGGCGCAGAGGTGCCGCGCCCAGCGCGCGCGCGCCCACCCTTCCAGGCCATTCGAGATATCCGCATCGTTGAACACGATCGGCACGCCGGCGGCGTCCAGCGCCGCAGTCACCACATCGAGCTTGTCGTCGCAGCGGTCGTCCAGGTTGATCAGCGCGATCTCCGGGCGCGCACCCTTCAGTACGGCGTGGTCCACCTGTTCGATGGCAGCGCGGTAGACCACGGGTACACGCAAGGCGGCAAGCGTCTGCTCGACATGCGAGAGCAATGCCTCGTCCGCGTACAGCAGCGCGATGCGCGGGAGACCCGTGCCCGCGGTACTGCCCGCATCCGCCGGCGTTTCGGCACCAGGGGTGTTGTCGAAGCGCTCAGACATTCGCGGTCTCCAGCATTTCCTGCACGTTGCGCAACAGTTCGGCTTCGTTGTAAGGCTTGCCCAGGTATCGCTCGACGCCGATCTCGAACGCGCGCTGGCGGTGTTTCTCGCCGGTGCGCGAGGTGATCATGATGATCGGCACGCCGGCCAGGCGAGGGTCGTTCTTCATGTGCGTGGCCAGCTCGTAACCGTCCATGCGCGGCATCTCGATGTCCAGCAGCATAAGGTCCGGCAGGCGGTCTATCAGTTTCTCCACCGCGTCCAGGCCGTCCTTGGCGGTGACGACCTCGTAGCCACTGCGCTCCAGCACGCGGCTGGTGACCTTGCGCATGGTGATCGAATCGTCCACCACCATGATCAGCGGCTGCGGACGTTCTTCCTGCGCGGCCGCCGCGCCCGGTTGCTGCGGCGCCTCGACCATTTCCGCGGCGACCTGCTGGCGCGCGATCACGCGCCGCACCAGCGGGGCGATGTCGAGGATCAGCATCACCGATCCGTCGCCCATGATGGTGGCGCCGAAGATGCCCGCGACCGAGCTGATCTGCGGGCCGACCGACTTCACCACGATTTCGCGCGAGCCCACCACCGCGTCGATGCGCACCGCCGCGCGCAGGTCGCCGGTGCGGATCATCAGCAACGGAAGCTGCCCTTCCTCGACTGCATGCACCGCCGGCAGGCCGAGCAGTTGCGAGAGATCGTGGATGCCGTATTCCTCGCCGGCATAGGTGAAGGTGGGGTTGCCCGCGGCGAGGCGCTTCTCCAGTTCGGCGCGGTGGATGCGCGCAACGCCCTGGATCGAGGTCATCGGCACCGCGTACACGGTTTCGCCGGTGCGCACCAGGATCGCCTGTGCGACGGCGAGGGTAAACGGAAGACGGATGTTGAAGCTCGAGCCGCGGCCGCGTTCGGAATCGATGGAGAGCGTGCCACCGAGCATCTTGATCTCGTTGGCGACGACGTCCATGCCCACGCCGCGCCCGGCGATCTGCGTCACCGACTCGGCGGTGGAGAAACCGGTCTCCAGCACGAAGGCATAGAGGTCGCGATCCGACAATTGCACTTCCGGCTTCAGCAGTCCGCGCTCGATCGCCTTGGCGCGGATCGCGTCACGGTCGAAACCGGCGCCATCGTCGCTGACGCGGATCAGCACTTCCGTCGCCTCGCGGCTGACGTTGATCGCAACAGTGCCTTCCTCCGGCTTGCCGCGCTCAATGCGCGTATCCGGATCCTCGATGCCGTGCGCCAGCGCGTTGCGGAGCATGTGCTCGAACGGCGCCTTCATGCGCTCCAGCAGGTTGCGGTCCATTTCGCCCTGCGCACCTTCCACGCGCAGCTGAGCGCGCTTGCCCAGGTCCATGGCGGCCTGGCGCAGCGTGCGACGCAGGCTCGGCACCATGGATTCGAACGGCACCATGCGCGTGCGCATCAGGCCTTCCTGCAGGTCCGACGACACGCGCGACTGTTGCAGCAGCAGCGTTTCCGATTGCCGCGCCTGGTCGTCCAGGATGTTCTGGATCGAGGCCAGGTCGGACACCGACTCCGCCAGCGCGCGCGAGTACTGCTGCAACTGCGAGAAGCGGTCCAGTTCCAGGGGGTCGAACGCGGCGTCGTGGTGATGGCCTTCGTTCTCGCGCTGGTAGCGCGACAGGATCTGCGCCTCGGTTTCGATTTCCAGCGAACGCAACTGCGCGCGCAGGCGCGCCACGGTCTGTTCCAGCTCGACCAGGTTGAAACGGAAGCTGGAGATCTGCTGCTCCAGGCGCGAACGGTAGATGGATACCTCGCCGGCGTAGTTCACCAGCGAATCCAGCAGGTCCGAACGCACGCGGATCATTTCCTGCGGCGCGCGCGTTTCTTCCTCGAAGGTCGGTGCCGCGCGCGGCGCGAGCTTCTCCTTCTTCTGTTCCGGAGCCGCTTCGGGCACGGGCCTGGCAGGCGCGGCCTGCTTTGCCGGGGCCGGTTCGGCGGCGCTCGCAGCCTTGCCACTGGAGAGCTGTTCGAAGCGCGCGATCGCGTTCACCGGCATGGCAATGGCCCGGCCGCGCACCACGCGCTGGAGCAGGTCGTGCAGGCGGTCGAAGCCGCGCTCGAGCGATTCCACGATCAGCGGGTCGACTTCGCGGCGACCTTCGGCGACCGCCTCCAGCAACGTTTCCATCGCGTGTGCCAGGTCGCCGATCTCCGCCACGCCCGCCACGCGGGCGCCACCCTTCAGTGTGTGCAGGTCGCGTTGCAGGCCGACCACCGGCTCGCGGTTTTCCGGCGCATCACGCAGGATCGCAAGCAGTCCATCGGAGTGATCGAGCAGTTCGGTACCTTCCTGGGTGAAGATGTCCAGCAGGTCCGGATCGATGTCCGGCAGGTCGAGCTTGCCTTCGGGTTGCGGATCGTCCGGGAACGGCGGCAGCGCGGCCAGCGCCATCGCGCGCGCGACCGCGCGCTGGCGGCGCTGCTCGGCAGCGAGTTCGGCTTCGCGGCGTTCGGTTTCGGCTTTCTCGGCCGCGACGCGTTCCTGTTCCAGCCGTTCGGCTTCCAGTTCGGCGGCGATTCGCGCGGCTTCGGCTTTCTCGGCGGCGGCGGCGCGTTCCCGCTCCAGGCGCTCGGCTTCGGCCCGCTCCAATTCGGCCCGCTCCAATTCGGCGCGTTCGGCTGCGGCACGCTCGGCCTCGCGGCGTTCGGCTTCCGTACGCTCGAACTCGGCACGTTCGGCAGCAAGGCGCTGCTCTTCGGCGGCACGCCCGGCTTCGGCGCGCGCAGCGCTTTCGACTTCCGCCTGCTCCGCGGCGACGCGCTCGGCCTGTGCCTGGGCGGCGCGGGCCTCTTCGGCCGCGTGGCCGGCATCGGCCGGCAGGGTGGAATCTCCGGCAGCGGGCGAACCGGTTTCCGCCGCGACGATGCTGTCCAGGAATTTGGCGAGATCCGCGGCATCGTCGGACTCGGTGCCGTGCGCCGATGTCTGGGCGGGCATCGCTTCGGCGGGTTCCGCCCGGGCTTCCGGCTCGATCTTTGTTCCGGCTTGCGCGGACTCCGGCCCGATCTCCACCACCGGGATCTCGTCCCCGGCTTCATCGCTCATCTGCAGCACGTCGGCGAGCGTGACATCCGGCAATGTGTCGCGCAGCCGCGCGAGGCGTTCAGCCAATGCGGTGGAATCCGGCACCTCGGGTTCGGGCGCATCGAACTGCGTGATCACGTGATCGGTGAGGCTCACGCTGTCGCGCAGCGCGGCGATGCCTTCCGCATCCGGGGCTGCGTGTACGGCGCGCATGCGCTTGAACCAGGCTTCGAGCGGCGTCAACACCGCTGCGAGCACCGGGATGTCCACCATCGCCACTGCGCCGTGCAGCGTGTGCGCTGCGCGCACCATCGCGTCGTCGATCGGCTTCGGCGCATCCGATTGCGCGAGATACTCGCGCATGGTGCCCAGATGCTGGCCCACTTCGCTGCGCAGGATTTCCAGCAGCATCGGATCCACCGGCGGCAACACCGGGCCCGCGAACACCGGCTCCTGCGGCGCGGCGGCTTCCGCAACCGGCACGACATCGGCCAGCGTGGCTTCCGGCACCTGCTCGAGTTCGGTCGCGCGCGGCACCCAGCGCCTCACCGTGCGACGCACCTTGTGCGTCTGCATGAAGTCTTCCACGCGTGCAGGTTCGCCCGCGGCGAGCTTGTCCGCGGCCTGCATGATCGCGGCCAGGGGCGCGCGCGGTGCTTCACCGCCCTGCAGCGCGGCATGCAATTCCGGCAATGCCGCAATGGCGTGATCGACCAGCGCCTGTGCGTTGGCATCCGGCGGAATGGTGCGGTCGAGCACGCGGTTCAGCATGTTCTCGACCTTCCAGCTGAACTCGCCGAGCGCCAGCGCGCCGACCAGGCGGCCGGACCCCTTCAGCGTATGGAAGGAACGGCGCACGCTCTTCAACGTTTCCAGGTTGTCCGGATCGGCCTTCCACGCGGGCAGATGCTTGCGGATGCTGGCGATCTCCTCGCCGACTTCCTCGACGAACACCTCGCGGATGTCCTCGTCGATGCCCGCCGCATCCTGGAAGCTGGCCGAAGCCGCATCACCGCCCAGCACCTCTTCGAATTCTTCCTCGACTTCGACCCACTCGCCTTCCCCCCCTTCGCCTTCCCTGGGCGCGGCGGTTTCGGTCTCGACGAGATTGAGGCCCGCCAGGTCCTGCGCACCCGACGCGGGCGTCTGGGACGTGCCGACGACCAGGTCGGAAACATCCGCACCCGGAGCGATGCTGACCGCCTCGGAAAGATCCGGCCCGGCAAAGGTGACGGCCACCGGGGCGGGCCGTTCTTCCGGCTGCGCGATCGGCTCGCGCCTGGCCGGCACGGGCCAGTAACCCAGGGCTTCCAGGCTGCGCTGGGTTCCGTCCAGGATCCGCTCGCCGCCGCCACGCGAATCGCGCGCAGCCTCGAGGTAGTACTCCACGCCGGCCATCGCATCGGCCAGCGTGTCCATCTGTTCGGCGGTCGGGATGCGCCGGTCGGCGATCAGCTCGTTGTCCACGAACCGGCCGATGCCTCCCAGCAACTCGGCGGGCCGATGCATGTCGAGCATGCGCAGGGCGCCGCTGACTTCCTCCAGCAGCGCGGGCACGCCGAGCACACGATCGTGAGCCCATGGCGATTCGATGAACGCGACGATGTCGTCCTTCACCTTGGTGAGGTTGGTCGCGGCTTCGCGCATCAGCGCATCCACGACCTTGCGCGCTTCCGCGCGCGGCAGGGCGTCGGCGTCGGCGTCCTGCTGCGCAGGCGCGCCGAGGCGCTCGATGTGATCGTCCAGCGACGCATCCACGAACAGCAGCGCGCCGGCGACATCCATCAGGGTTTCCTCGGCGGCCGGTTTCTGGCCATGCGCGATCGCTTCGAGGATTTCGCGCTGCTCGCCGATCACCCGGCGCGGAACACCGAGGCCGAGCATGCCCAATGTGTCGCCGACGCGGCGCAACGCCTCGGCCTGCGGCGCGAGTTCCGCGGCGTCGCCGCCCTCGCGGCGCAGGAAGATGTCCAGCGCTTCCTTGACCCGCAGGAGGTCTTCCTTCAGCGCCTGCGAAACGGTATCCAGCAGCACGCGGTTGTGACCGCTCATCGAACCACGCGCGTGCTCGAGTTCTTCTTCGCTCGGCAACAGCGCATTCAAGGCGTAGGTCTTGCGGATGCTGTCGCAACGCGGCGAGCCCGGCTTGGCCTGCGCGATCAGGTACAACAGCGACTGGTTGAGGTCGCGGCGGTCCTCGTCGGCCAGCACCACCTCCCCATCGTCCTGCATCGACTTGATCGCGCGGTCCACGCGGCCGAACTGCTGCCTGGCCGCTTCCGTCGCGCGTTCCTCCAGCTTGCCTTCCTGCAGGCCTTCCAGCACGCCGCCCGCGATCCACCACAACCGCCGCGCAGGCAGGCTGTGGCTGATGGCGCAGAGCTGGTCCAGCACCTGCCGCAAGCCGTTGAAGTCGGCGTTCGCAGGCGCCCGCAGCCAGCCCGCCAGCAGCACCTGGAAACGCGCGCGGGCCGCCGCGACGCGCTGGCGCAGATCACCGGACGGCAGGGGCGCGCGCGCGCCGGGCACATCCGCGGGCAATCCGTGTTCGAGGTTCGGGGCGAACAGCGCGCTCTCGGCGAGCGGTGCCTCGCTGCGGCAGGCGCGCAACTCGTTCAGCAGTGGCAGCAGGACGATCGGGATGTCCTTGTTGCCGGCTTGCACGCGCTCCAGGTAATCCGGCAACTGCACGAGGCCGCGCATCAGCACGGTGTAGGCTTCGTCGCGATCGGGCGCCTTGTCGTCCAGCAGCGCCTGCGCGAGCGCTTCCATCTCCTCGGTGAGCATCGCCGCGCCGTACAACTCGACCATGCGCAACGTGCCCTGCACCTGGTGAAGGTACGTCGCGCAGAACCGCATCAGGCTGGCGTCGGCAGGATCCTCGACGTAGGCCTCGAGCGCTTGCCGCGCCTGCAGCAGGGTCTCGTCGATCTGCGGCTTGACCCAGCCCAGCGTGGTGAAGTCGATGTCGTCTTCGAGTTGCATCTTGGAATTCCGGCCGAAGCACAATGCGCATTCCTGCGCGTGAAAGCGGCCATCCTGGCCGCGCCGTTCACAGGTGAATCAATCCGTGCCGCGTTACGCCGGCAGCTTGAAGTCCGCCACCGACCTGCGCAGGTCCTGCGCGAGCTGGGCCAGGTTGCCGATGGACTCGGCCGTCTGGCTGGCACCCACCGAAGTCTGCGCCGTGATCTCCTGAATCACGTGCATGGTCGAGGTGATGTTGGTCGCCGCCGCGGACTGCTGCTTCGCCGCGCTGGAGATGCCCTGAATCAGTCCGGCGAGGTTGTTCGACACCTGCTCGATCTCGCCCAGCGCGGTGCCCGCGTCCTCGGCCAGGCGCGCGCCGTTCACCACCTCGGTGGTGGTCTGTTCCATCGAACTGACCGCCTCGTTGGTATCGGACTGAATGGTCTGCACCAGCGTCTCGATTCGCTTGGTCGCGCCGGAAGCGCGTTCGGCCAGTCGCTGCACTTCGTCCGCCACCACCGCGAACCCGCGGCCCGCCTCACCGGCCGATGCCGCCTGGATGGCCGCGTTCAACGCCAGAATGTTGGTCTGCTCGGCGATGTCGTTGATCAGTTCCACGATCGAGCCGATTTCCTGCGAGGATTCGCCGAGGCGCTTGATGCGCTTCGAGGTCTCCTGGAT
>DASSFA010000186.1:0-11831 GCA_035694895.1 Rhodanobacteraceae bacterium
CTTCTGGAGAAACATGATGACGATCTCGATGTATTCCGCTTCCGTTCCGGTATTCGTGCGCGCACTCAACAACCTCAGCCACGTGCTGAAGAAAGGCGAGGCGCACGCGCAGGCGAAGAAGGTGCCGGAACCCGACGCCCTGCTGCAGCAGCGGCTGATCTTCGACATGCTGCCGCTGGTCAAGCAGGTGCAGATCGCCTGCGACATGGCCGCGCGCGGCGCGGCCCGGCTGGCCGGCGTGGAGCCGCAATCGTTCGAGGACAACGAGAAGACCTTCGCCGAGGTGTATTCGCGCATCCAGCGCGCGATCGCCTACGTGCAGGGCTTCAGGCCCGAGCAGATCGACGGCAGCGAGCAGCGCCCCGTCAGCTTCAAGACGCGCAACGGCGAGATGCATTTCACCGGCATCGACTACCTGCAGCAGTTCACACTGCCCAACCTGTTCTTCCACTGCACCACCGCCTACGACATCCTGCGGGTGGCGGGCGTCGAGATCGGCAAGAACGATTTCATCGGGGCGCGTTGAGCGCAACGGCAGGCGGGGAGCCGCCGCGCAGCGGCGCTTCCCGCCGGAGCTGCCTCGCAGGAATGCGCGCCTGCGGCGCTAACCCGCCCTTCGCGTCCCCTGCACGCAAGGCTTGCGACCGTGGGTCATCGGAGCGCTGACAAGGAGCCGTCATGCCACCGCCACCGCGCACACCGCCACCTCGCCGCCCGCGTCCGGTGCTGTTCTGGATCATCGCGGCGATCGTCATCGCCGCGATCATCGTGGCCTGGATTTTCTGGGCCAACGACCTGGGCCGCGGCACCAATCCGAACACCAACGTGCCGATGACGCCGGGCTACGCGCCGGCCACCACCACCGGCGGACCGCCGCCGAGCGTACCGGCCGGCAGCGCTTCGCGGCCCGCGCCTGCCGCGCAGCCGAATGCCATGAGCAATTCCACCGCCTTGCCGCCCCCGGGTTCGGCCGGCAGGCCGACCTCTCCGGCGAATGCCGCGACCGGCGCGACCCCGAAATCCGGCAGCACGGCCCCGGCCAGCGGCGGCACGCATTGATTTGTCGGCGTGATCGGTGCACGCTCGCCGGACGTGCGGGCGTGAACCATTCGCGTCCGTGCGCGTCCAAGTAGTCTCGCCAGCGCAGGAGGATAGCCATGAGATCGGCTGCGCAATGGGTTGCGATCATTGTTCTTCTGGTGATCATCGCCATCGCGATCTGGTTCTTCGTGTTCGATCGCCCCGGTTCGCGCGGGCCTTCGCCCGCGGTGCTGAATCCGCATCCCGCGCCGGCCAGCACCGCGCCGCAATACCCGATCAACAAGGCCAGCGTGCCGGCCTCCAATGCAAGCGCGGCGCTCCCCGATTTGCACAACAGCGATGCCGTGGTGATGCAGGCGCTGCTCGCCATTCCCGGCGCGCAGGGCCTGAGCGACCTGCTGGTGCGGCAGGCGATCATTCCCAATATCGTCGCAACGGTGGATGCGCTGCCGCGGCAGACGTTCGGTTCCACCCGCATCATGCCGCTGAAAACGCCGGCCGGCACTTTCGTCGTGGAGCAGAACAACGGCCAGGCCGTGATCGGCGCACGCAATTACAATCGCTACGCTCCTTACATGCAGCTGCTGAAATCGGTGGACGACAAGGCGCTGGTGGCTTGGTACGTGCACAACTATCCGCTTTTCCAGCAGGCCTATCGCGAACTCGGCTATCCGAAGGGCTACTTCAATGACCGCCTGATCGCGGTCATCGACAACCTGCTGGCCGCGCCGCAGCCGCAACAGCCCATCGCGGTGCAGAAGAACGGCGCGTTCTATACCTACGCAGATCCGCAACTCGAGTCGTTGTCCGTCGGCCAGAAAATGCTGGTCCACACCGGGCCGGAGAACGAGGCACAGATCAAGATCAAGCTGCAGGACCTGCGCGCGTTGCTGGTCGGGCAGAAGCTTCCGCCGCCCGGCAGATCGCTGGCGCCGCCCGGCCAGGTCGGCGCGGCTCCCGCGACGCCCGTGACGCCGTCCACCCAAGCCCGGCCTGCCACCGCGGGTACGCACTGAGCCGGGATGATCGGTTTCCTGCTCTGGCTGCTGCTGTTGATCATCTGCTGGCCGCTCGCGTTGCTGGCGCTGATCCTGTGGCCGATCTTATGGCTGCTGACGCTGCCGTTCCGGCTGCTCGGCATCGCAGTGGAAGGCGTGTTCGACCTGCTTCGCGCGATCCTGAGCCTGCCCGCGCGCGTGCTGCGCGGCCCGAAGGCCTGAAAGCCGACGCGCGCCCGATCGCACCGGCGGTATCGAGGCCGTGATGGTTTCCGACGGGATCCGTCGCCCTTCGGAAGGGGCGCGGCCGAGCTGCGGCATCAGGTCGCGCAGCAGCATTCGGCGGCCTTGCGGCGCAACCGGCAGGCAGGCAGTTGTGAACTTTGGCATCCGGCCTCTTCGCATACACTTGGCGAGTTGCGCCGCGCGAGACGGCACGTATGATGCCTCGGAGCTCGCAGGGATGGCGCGCGTCAGGGGCGGAGGATGGGAAAATTCGGCGGACTCTCGGTGCTCGTAGTCGAGGACCACGCGTTTCAGCGCGAAGTCGCACTGCGCCTGCTCGGGCAGATCGGCGTGCAGCACGTGCTGGAAGCGAGCGACGGCCGCAGCGCGCTGACCCTGCTCGCCGCGCAACCGCGCACGCTGGACGTGGTGCTGGTGGATCTCGATCTGCCACGCATGGACGGCATCGAGTTCATCGGCCACATCGCGCGCGATCATCTCGCACATGCGGTGGTGGTGCTGACCGCGCTCGATCCCTCGCTGCTCAATACCGTGCAGATCATGGCCCGCGCCTCCGGCCTGCGCGTGCTCGGCACGCTGGAGAAGCCGCTGACCGCCGCCAAGCTGCACCAGATGCTGGAGCTGTTCTCGCGCAATGTGGAGAAGAGCGACGAGTACGGCGACATTGAAATCAGCGAAGGCCTGCTGGCCGAAGCCTTGGCGCACGACGAATTCGTGCCATGGTTCCAGCCGCAGGTGGCGATCGGCAGCGGTTTCGTGGTCGGAGTGGAGGCTCTGGCGCGCTGGCGTCACGACGGCGGGCAGATCCCGCCTGCGCGCTTCATCCCGGAACTGGAGCGCGCCGACCTGATCGATGCGCTGACCGAACGCATGCTGGCGCAGGCCTGCGCGTGGCGGCAGCGCTGGCGGGGAGAAGGCCTGGACCTGCGCGTGTCGGTGAACGTGTCCATGCACAACCTGGCGGACATGTCGGCGGCGGATCGCTACCAGGCGATCGCTCAGCACGCCGGCGTGGAGCCGCGTGACGTCACCCTGGAAATCACCGAAACCGCCGTTATGCACGAAGCGGCGAAGGTGCTGAACGTGCTGGCGCGGCTGCGCCTGAAGGGCTTCGGCCTGTCGGTGGACGATTTCGGCACCGGCTGGTCCTCGCTCACGCAACTGGCGCAACTGCCGGTGACGGAACTGAAGATAGACCGCGGGTTCATCAATGGCGCGATCAACGAGCCGCGCCAGCGCGCGGTGGTGGAAGCAAGCATCGGGCTGGGCCACAAGCTCGGCCTGGCCACGGTCGCCGAGGGCGTGGAGAGCCTGGACGAATGGCAGATGCTGGCCGAACTGGATTGCACGCGCGCGCAGGGCGCGCTGATCGGGATGGCTGTACCGGGAGAGGAATTGCCCGGCCTCGTGCAGCAATGGCGCAGATCGCATTCGTAGAGAATTGCGCGCGATGCGCGAAAAACCCGCCACCCGCGTCTGGACCGTCCGCCGGCAATTGTCGCTGCTGTTCGGCGTGCTGCTGGTCGCCGGCGCCAGCGTGATCGTGCTGGACGAGGTCTACCAGCGCGGCCACGAGGCCACGCTCACCCGCCTCTACGACAACGCGCTCGGGGGGCAGAGCGAGGTGAAGGCGCTCACCGATGCCTACGGCATCGACCTGATTGGCGTCACCTTCAAGGTGCGCAATGGCCTGATGGACTGGAATGCGGGCCTGCAATCGCTGGATGCCGACCGCGCGCGCATCGCGCAGGCGATCGCCGCGCTGCACGCGGAAACACTGCCGCCCAGGCAGCGCGAAGTGATGGATCGCATCGACCACGAGCGTGCAGCCGCCGATGTCGCCGTCACGCATCTGCAGAGACTGCTGCAAGCGCGTGACATGGGTGGCCTCGGGCATTTCGCCGACACCGAAATGTTCCCGGCATTCGATCCGCTGCTGGGCGACCTTGATCTTCTTTCCGACCTGAAAATCCTGGACGCCGAACAGCAGCTGCGCGACGATGCCGCGCACGCTCGCTGGTTGTCCTGGTGGCGTCTCGGCCTGTCCGCGATCGCACTGCTGATCGTGGCCTACGCCGGCCGGCGCGTGCTGCGCAACATCTACCAGGGCATCGAACAGATGGTGCAGATGGCGCAAGGGATGCGCGCCGGCGATTTCGACATGCATCCGGGCGAGCGCGTGCCCGGCGAGATCGGCGAGGTGATGGACGTGTTCTCGGCGATGCGCACGGACATCAAGCACAACGAGGCCAGCCTGCGCGACAGCGAGGCGCGCGCGAGGGAAGCCAGCCGCGCCAAGAGCTCGTTCCTCGCGACGATGAGCCACGAAATACGCACGCCGATGATCGGCATCACCGGCATGCTGGAACTGCTGGAGCACACGAAGCTCGACGCCGAGCAGCGCCGCTGCGTCAACGTCGTGCAGAGTTCCGCGCAGACCCTGCTGCAGATCATCGGCGACATCCTGGATTTCTCCAAGATCGAGGCCGGGCGCATGCAGCTCGCGCCGGAGAACGTGGACCTGCGCCGCCTGCTCAGCCACACGGTCCACAACTTCCTCGGTATAGCCTCCAGCAAGGGACTCACGCTGGAGCTGGCGCTGGACGAGGATCTCGCGCCGGCCTATGTCGCCGATCCGCTGCGGCTGCGGCAGATCCTTTCCAATTTCCTTTCCAACGCGCTGAAGTTCACCCCCACGGGCGGCGTGATCGTGCGCGCGGAGATCCTCGAATTGCTGCCGGAGAACCGCCAGCGCATCGCGCTGCGCGTGCGCGACAGCGGGATCGGCATCTCCGACGAGCAGCGCATGCAGTTGTTCCAGCCGTTCTCGCAGGGCGACAGCGGTACCGCGAGGCAGTTCGGCGGAACGGGGCTCGGCCTTGCGATCTGCAGGCAGCTCGCGCACCTGATGGACGGCGAGATCGAACTGGCCAGCAAGCCCGGCGCAGGCAGCACCTTCAGCCTGATCGTCGCGCTCGCGGTGGGCGACCCGGATGCGTTGCCGCTGGAGCATGATGAACCGGACGAGGAATCCTTCCCCAGCCGCGCGCTGCCGAGCGTCGAAGAGGCGGAGAACGAGCGCAGCCTGATCCTGGTCGTGGACGACCACCCGACCAATCGCGAGGTGCTGGCGCGGCAACTCGCCCGCGCGGGTTACGCCTGCGAAACCAGCTTCGACGGCGAGGACGCGCTGGAACGCTGGAAGACCGGTCGCTACGCATTGGTGCTGGCGGACATCCACATGCCGCGCATGGATGGTTACCAGCTCACCGCCGCGATCCGCGCCATCGAACGCCGCGAGCGGCGCCAGCACACGCCGATCATCGCCATCACCGCCAACGTCAGCAAGGGCGAGCCGGAGCGCTGCCTCGAGGCGGGCATGGACGATTTCCTCGGCAAGCCGCTGCGCATCGCGCAACTGGCCGCCGTCCTCCACCGCTGGCTGCCGCATGTGGAGTTCGATCCGGCCGAACGCGTTACCGAAAGCGTGCCCAGGCCTTCGACCGAAGCGCTGTTCGATCCGTTCACCGATGTCCTGGGCGCCCCGCGCGCACCGATCGAGCCGGACGTGCTGAAGGAGATCGCGGGCGAGGACCACGTGTTCGCGCGCAATCTGCTGCGCGACTTCCTGCTCAGCGCGCGCCGCGACCTGCACGCAATGCGCGAAGCGCTGGATGCGGAGAACCTGGCCGATGCGGCGCGGGAGGCGCATCGCATGAAAGGCGCCGCCGCGCTGATCGGCGCGCGCGACGTGCGCGCCGCGGCCGACGCGGTGGAAAGCGCCGCGCGTGCGCGCGATCCGGAGTCCGCGCGCGGCGGGGAGCGGCGGCTCGCGATGGCGCTGGATACCTTGGCGCTCTGGATCGACGCATGATGCCCGTCGCGCACGTGGCCCATGCAGGGCGAGGGCGCTCGCAACCACGGAGCTCTTGGCCATGGATGGCGGCTGTCATAATCGCCGCGCATGTACCCTTGCCGGAATATTCCCTTGCTGCGGCTTTTGCGCGTCCTCGCGTGCGCGATCCTGCTGATCGCCGTTTCCGACGCCCACGCCCAGGCCGATGAAGCGCAACGCAAGGCGCAGCAGGCGCAGGTCGAGCAGAAACTCGCCGCAGTGCGCGCGCAGATCGCGCTGCTGGCGCAGGCACAGCGCGCGTCTGCGGCGCAACGCGACAGCATCAATGCCACCCTCGCCCGGCAGGCACGGCAATTGAGCGATGCCGCGCGCGCGTTGCGCGACACCGATGCGGCGATCGAGGCGAAATCCGCCGCGCTCGCCCAGCTGCAGGACCAGCGCGCGACCCTCGAGAAGAAACTTTCGGGCCAGCGCGAGGCCCTGGCTCAGCTGCTGCGCGCGGCCTATGCGCTGAACCGCGGCAGCGACCTTTCCATGCTGCTGGGCGACGAAGATGTCGCGCGCATCGCGCGAGCGCTGGCCTATTCGCGCTACTTCCAGCAGGACCGCGTGCAGCGCATCCGCGGGCTGCTCGGGGACATGGCGAAACTCGATCAGGTGAAGCAGGACATCGAAACCGACCAGGCCGCGCTGCGCACGCAACGCGAACAGCGTGCCGCGCAGGCGCAGTCCCTGGAGCAGGCGCGCGATGCGCAACAGAAACTGCTCTCGCAGGCCGACGCGCAACTCGCGCAGCAACGCGACAAGCTGGCCGCGCTGCACGCCCAGCAGCAGGATTTGAATCAACTGCTGGAGAGATTGAAGGACGTGTTCGCCGACATCCCCAGGCAGCTCGGAGGCGAGCGTCCGTTTGCGCAATTGAAGGGCGATCTGCGCTGGCCGGCAAGCGGCGCGGTGCATGCCGGCAGCGGCGTGCTGGAGCACGGGTTGCTGATCGCGGCAAGGCCCGGCACTGCCGTGCACGCAGTCGCCTACGGCCGCGTGGCCTGGGCGGATTTCATGCGCGGCTTCGGCATGCTGGTGATCGTGGATCACGGCGGCGGCTACATGACCCTGTACGGCAACAACGAAGCCACGTTGGTGGAGGTGGGCGACTGGGTGAATCCGGGCCAGGCGATCGCCACGGTCGGCCGCGGCCAGCAGCAACCCGGTGCCTACTTCGAGATCCGCAAGGATGGCAAGCCGGTGGACGCGCGGGAGTGGTTGAAAGCGCGCTGAACCTCTCTCTCTCTCCCCGCTCTCCGGAAGCGAGAAGGAGTGATCCGTGTGAACGCCTTTCTCACGGCGTTGTCGCATAATCGGCGCAACGTTCGTTGGTGTCGTTCCATGTCCTTCCGCAAACACCTGCTCTGTCTTTTGCTGCTGGCATGCAGTGCCGCCGGCATGGCCGCGCCGCCACCGGCAACGAAGCCCGCATCTGCCGCCTCATCCAATGCACCGCCAGAAACGGTGAGCACGCCGGCGGAAGCGGGTTCGGTCACCTCCGCCGCGAGCAGCGACACGCCGGATCTCGCCGACATCCGCGCCTTCACCCGCGTGTACGCGATGGTCAAGCAGGCCTACGTGGACAAGGTGAACGACAAGACGTTGATGCAATCGGCGATCCGCGGCATGCTCGCCGGCCTGGACCCGCACAGCGAGTTCCTCGACACCAGCGACCTGAAGGACCTGACCGAAGACACCACCGGCGCGTACTCCGGGCTCGGCATCGAGGTCGCGCAACTCAACGACCAGTTGCGCATCATCGCGCCGATCGACGGCACGCCCGCCGCGCGCGCCGGCATCAAGCCGGGCGACACGATCGTTTCGATCAACGGCAAGACCGTGCAGCCGGACGCGCTGGATTCGGCGGTCAAGGAGTTGCGCGGGCCGCCCGGGAGCAAGATCACGCTGGGCATCCTGCATGCGGACTCGAAGGCGCCGGTGACGATCCCGCTGACGCGCGAGCGCATCCACGTCGGCAGCGTCAAGGTCAGCATGCTCGATCCGGGTTACGCGTACATCCGCATCAGCCAGTTCCAGGAAGACACCGCGAGTGATCTCGACCACGACCTCGGTGAGCTGCAGAAGAAAAGCGGTCCGCTGCGCGGCGCGGTGCTGGACCTGCGCTCCAATCCGGGCGGCCTGCTGACCGCCGCAGTCGGCGTGAGCGATGCATTCCTCGATTCCGGCATCATCGTCACCACCAAGGGCCGGCTGAAGGAAGCCGACCTGAAGTTCAGCGCCACGCCCGGCGACTTGTTGAACGGCGCGCCGATGGTGGTGCTGGTGGACAACGGCACCGCGTCCGCCGCCGAGATCGTCGCCGGCGCATTGAAGGACAACCACCGCGCATTGCTGATGGGCCAGCGCACCTTCGGCAAGGGCTCCGTGCAAACCATCCTGCCGCTCTCGGACGACGAAGCGATCAAGCTCACCACCGCGCGTTACTACACGCCGGACGGTGCCTCGATCCAAGCCGCCGGCATCACGCCCGACATCACGCTGGCCAATCTCACCGTCAGCACGCAAGCGGGCACGCCGGGCGACGACGAACACGAAAGCGACCTCCCCCACCACCTGCAGGGCAACACGCCGGTCATCGAGGACACCGGCACCACGCAAGCCGGCAAGCTCGCGGCGAGCGACTACGCGCTCTCGGAAGCGCTGCATGTGCTGAAGGGGCTGGCGCTGGCGCATCCGCTCGCGCTGCCGGCGGCGAGCAGGCACTGACGTTAGTGCTCCGCTTGGGTTTGCTCGTCATCCCGGCGAAAGCCGGGATCCAGTGGCGTTGATATTCCCCTCTGCCGCTCGCGGGACAGGGAACAAGTGCGGTAGCACTTGGCAGGGTGAGGGGAATCCTTGGTCCGACGTGAGTCGAAGAGCGACATCCATGTCCTTTTCCGCGCCGTCCCGCGGCGCGGGCCACTTTTGTTTCGGGGTGCAGGAGCGCGCCTGCGCGCGACAGAGAGCAACAAATCGCAAGCAGCCGTCCATGGATCGCTTCCCGGCCCGACATCCATGTGCGTGCGTTCGGCAGCGCAGCCGATGCCCTTCAAGGCATCGGCCAAACGCGCTGCCTCACCCCTGCGCTTCTCGCCGGACGCGCGCCGGCGCGAACTCGCACATCCATGTGCGCGGACATCGCGCCTTTCCCGCGCGCCCGCCTGCAATGCTCGGCGCCATGCAACGGCGCCGGAGCTCACTTCGACACGGCCATCCATGGCCTGCGCTTTCGGATGCCGACGCTTTGCGGCTCACGTATAGTTCGCGGAAGCAACTCTTCGGATATGAGCGATGAAACTCATCACCGCGATCATCAAGCCGTTCAAGCTGGACGACGTGCGCGAGGCGCTGGCGGAAGTCGGCGTGGCGGGCATCACCGTCACGGAGGTCAAGGGTTTCGGCCGGCAGAAAGGCCACACCGAGCTCGACCGCGGCGCGGAATACGTGGTGGATTTCCTGCCCAAGGTGAAGCTGGAGATCGCGTTGCCGGACGATCTGGTCGAACGCGCGATCGAGGCAATCATGCAGGCCGCGCGCACCGGCAAGATCGGCGACGGCAAGATCTTCGTCAGTTCGCTCGATCAGGTGATCCGCATCCGCACGGGCGAATTGGATGCGGATGCGCTCTGAACTCTGCGCTGGCGCGTATCGCCGCGCAAGCAGTGCACCGTTATCTCTGATTGAGTCACGACATCCATGTTTTTTCCGCGCCGTCCCACGGCGCGGGTTACTTTCCTTTCGGGGAAAGTACCCAAAGCATTGGCGCCGGGCATGACGGTCTCGCCAACATCCGATTGGCTCTACTCCGCTGCGCTTCTCGCGCCAGGCGGGCCGGCGCGAACTCGCACATCCCTGCGCTCGGACATCGCGCCTTGCTCCCGCCTGGCGCCGCGATGCTCGCCGTCATGCGACGGCGCCGGAGAGCTCACTTCGATTGCTCTCAACCTGCTCTCAGCCTTTCGCTTTTCCCTGCTTTGCCACCGCCT
The DNA here is from genome assembly GCA_035694895.1 of Rhodanobacteraceae bacterium. GTDB lineage: Bacteria > Pseudomonadota > Gammaproteobacteria > Xanthomonadales > Rhodanobacteraceae > 66-474. Next base: position 10,173 of record DASSFA010000186.1, read on the forward strand.
CGGCCTTGGCTGCAATCTCGGCCTCGTTACCCAGATACCGCCGTCCCTTTGACTTCAGCGCCTCGTCGAATTCGTACACGATCGGCACGCCGGTCGGGATGTTGAGCTCGACGATCGCCTCGTCGGAGATGTTGTCCAGGTACTTGACCAGCGCGCGCAGCGAGTTGCCGTGCGCGACTACCAATACGCGCTGGCCGGCCCTGATCGCGGGCGCCAGCGTTTCGTGCCAGTACGGCAGCACGCGCGCGACGGTGTCCTTCAGGCACTCGGTGAGCGGAATCTGTTCCGGCTTCAACGACGCGTAGCGCGGATCGCGGGCCATCGCGTTCTGCTCCGGCGTCCACGCCGGCGGGCGGATGTCGTAAGAGCGGCGCCAGATGTGCACCTGCTCGTCGCCGTACTTCGCCGCGGTCTCGGCCTTGTCCAGGCCCGTCAGCGCGCCGTAGTGGCGCTCGTTCAAGCGCCAGTCGGTGCGCACCGGCAGCCACATCAGGTCCATCGCCTCCTGCACCTGCCAGAGCGTGCGCACCGCGCGCTTCAGCACCGAGGTGTGCGCGTGATCAAACGCGAAGCCTTCGCGCTTCAGCAGCTCGCCGGCCTCGCGCGCCTCCTGGCGACCGAGTTCGGACAGGTCCACGTCCGCCCAGCCGGTGAAGCGGTTTTCCTTGTTCCATTGCGACTGGCCGTGGCGGATCAGGACGAGGGTGGGCATGGAAGGCATCCTTGGCGAAAAGGGGCATTTTAGCGGCGTGACTTTCGTACATTGCTAAACCGTTTGGATGCACCCAGCATCCAAGCCGCACCGACCCACCACGAGGTGAATCATGAAAACGCGTTTCCTCTTTGTGCTGCTGCCGTTGCTGGCCTTCACCACCGCCTGCGTCGCAGGCGACGACAACGACAGCGGCATGGACAAGGTCAACGGTTCGATCCACGTCGAGGCCGGCCAGGCGCCGCAAAACGCCAATACCGTCAACGGTTCGATCCGGCTGGCGGACGGCGCCAAGGTGGAAGACGCCTCCACGGTGAACGGCTCGATCACGCTGGGCGACCGCGCCAGCGCCAAGTCGGCGGACACAGTGAATGGTTCGATCAAGCTGGGCGAAGGCGCTCAGGTCGCCAAGGGCATCGAGTCGGTCAACGGCGCGCTGACGCTCGCGAGCGGCGCGGATGTCGCCGGCCACCTCAGTAACGTCAACGGCCACATCAGCATCGACGGCGCGCACGTCGGCGGCGGTATCGAAACCGTGGACGGCGACATCGACATAACCGGCAATGCGCGCGTGGACGGCGGCATCCTGGTGCACAAGCCGGATTCGAGCGGCTGGTTCCACTTCGGCAGCGATCGCGTGCCGGTGGTGACGATCGGCCCGGGTGCGACCGTCAACGGCACGCTGAAGTTCGAGCGCGAAGTGAAGCTCTACGTCAGCGACAAGGCGCACGTTAGCCAGATCGTCGGCGCCACGCCGGTGAAGTTCACGGGTGCGGAACCGCCAAACGGCTGATCCACATCAGCAGAGGCCATGGATGGCCGTGTCGCAGTGAGCTCGGCGCCGTCGCATGGCGCCGAGCATCGCAGCCGGGCGCGCGGGAAAGGCGCGATGTCCGAGCACAGGGACGTGCGAGTTCGCGCCGGCGCGCGCCCGGCGAGAAGCGCAG
>DASSFA010000187.1:0-2885 GCA_035694895.1 Rhodanobacteraceae bacterium
GCGCGAGAGCGAAATCGCGCCCGAAGATTCGCTGGCGCATTCCACCGGCCGCAAGCTCGACAAGTGGATCATCGCGGTGCTGGCGATCGCGGTGGTGCTGCTGCTGGCCAATACCTTCGTCCGGCGCCAGGGCGCGGCGTCGAAGGACGATGCGGTTTCCACCATTCCGCCGAAATCCATCGCGGTGCTGCCGTTCGAGGATCTCAGCCCCGCGCACGACCATGGCTACTTCTCGGCGGGGATGGCCGAGGAACTCCTGAACGCGCTGGCGAAGGTGCAGGGCCTCAAGGTCGCAGGACGCGCATCGTCTTTCTACTACGGCAGCCGCAACGCCGACTTGCGCACGATCGGCAAGGCGCTGGACGTCGCCAACGTGCTGGAAGGCTCGGTGCGCACGCAAAACGACGCGGTGCGAATCAGCGTGCAATTGATCCGCACCCACGACGGCTTCGAGGTGTGGTCGCAGAGCTACGATGGCGACCTGGGCAACATCTTCGACCTGCAGGAACGCATCGCGCGCGCGATCACCGATCACCTGCAGGTCGTCCTGACCGGCAGCGAGCAGGCGCGGCTGGTGCCGGTGGCGACCACGAGCGCGGACGCCTACGCAGATTTCATCACGGCGCAAACGCTGGTCAACAAACGTGTGGGCGACAGCCTGCCGCGCGCGATCGGGCTGCTGCAGAAGGCCACCGCGCTCGATCCGAAATTCGCCCGTGCGTGGTCGAAAATGGCGGTCGCCTACGCGGTGCTGCCGCAGTACGTGTCCGGCGACTGGAAGGCCAGTTGGAAAATTTCCGATGATGCCGCGCATCGAGCGCTCGTGCTCGATCCGAGTGACGCGGAAGCTTACGCGGCACTGAGCTACAACCAGTTCTCGCAGCGGCATTACGCGGACATGGTCGAGCCCATGCAGCGCGCGCTGGAACTGGCGCCGAACGATTCCGCGGTGAACTACTGGGCCGCCAACGAACTGGCCGCCATGGGTCGCACCCGCGCGGCCGAAGCGCGGATTGACGCGGCGCTGGTCAACGATCCCGCCAACGTCCTGCTGCTGTTCTACAAGAGCATGCTTCGCTGGCGCGAAGGCGACCAGGCCGGTGCGCTGGCGTACATCCGTCGCGGTGGTGCCACGGATTCGCCTTTCGGCGCTCTGATGCTGGAATTCTATGATGCCGCACATGGGGACATGGCGGGATCTGCGGTCCAGTTCGCCAACTCGACGAGCAAGATGGGGACGAAGATTCCGCTTGTGGATCTGCAGACGATCTATCGCGGCACTTACGGCGATGCCGCACAGGGCCGGGCTGCACTGAAAATACTCGATGCGCATCTGGACGACGACTGGGCGCCGACGATGCTGCTGCAACTGGGCGAACCCGCGCGCTCGTTCGATCTGTTCGAGCACGGCCATAGCGGCTTGTCCGACGCCTACCTCAACTGGTTGTGGCAGCCGGAACCCTGGTCGCGCAAGGCGCGCCAGGATCCCGCGTTCCAGGGCTTCGCGCAGCGCATCGGCATGGTCGCGTATTGGAAAAAATTTGGCTGGCCGGACCTGTGCAAGTCCGCGCCCGAAAAAGGGCCTGACGGTTTCGTTTGCCAATGAACGTGCGCCTGTCCCCCCTTTCCGCAAGCAACTGTTCGATCGCCGCCGCCGCGAAGACACCCCCATGAACGACACCGCTGCCGGCTTCATCGCACGCCTCAGGCAGCGCAAACTGGTGCAGTGGGCGCTGGCGTACATCGCCGCGGCGTTCGCGCTGCTGCAGGGCGTGGACATCGTCGCGCAGCGCTTCGGCTGGCCGGATCAAATCGAAAAGCTCTTGATCCTCGCGCTGGCGGTGGGCTTCCTCGTCGCGCTGGTGCTGGCGTGGTACCACGGCGAGCGCGGTGCGCAGAAGGTCAGCGGCACCGAGATCGTGATCCTCGCGCTGCTGCTGGCGATCGGCGGTGGGCTGTTGTGGGGTTACGAGCGCATGGCTCCCGGTCCGAGTGGGGTCGTCATGTCCCGCAGCCCGGATATTGCGAAGCGGAATCCGGGAAGTTCCGCTCGCGAGGTGGCGGCACAAGCCACTTCCATTCCCGCCAAATCCGTTGCCGTGCTGCCGTTCGTCAACATGAGTGGTGATGCGAAGAACGATTACTTCAGCGACGGCATCACCGAGGAAATCCTCGACGCGCTGGCGCAGGTGCCGCACTTGAAGGTAGCCGCGCGCACTTCGGCGTTCGCGTTCAAGGGCAAGGCCGAGGATCTGCGCAAGGTCGGCGAGGTGCTGGACGTCGCGACGGTGCTGGAAGGCAGCGTACAGAAGTCCGGCGACGAGGTGCGCATCACCGCGCAGTTGATCGACACGCGCAGCGGCTATCACCTCTGGTCGGAAAAATACGACCGCAAGCTCACCAGCATCTTCGCGGTCGAGGACGAGATCTCCAAGGCGATCGCGGACAAGCTGCAGGTGCAGTTGTCGGGCGGAAACGGACAATCACTGGTTGCGCAGAAGGCGATCGATCCACGGGCGCACGACTTTTATCTGCGCGGGCTGACCTTGCTGGCGGCGCGTTCGGTAGGCGAGGCGGTTGACGCGTTCCGGCAGGCGGTGACAATCGATTCGAATTTTGCGCAGGGGTGGGCCGCGCTGGCCGAAGCGCAGGCACTGCTCCCGGCCTACGAATCCATCGCGACGCAAGTTGCCTACGCGAATTCGCTGCAATCGGCGCAGCACGCGCTTGCGCTGAACCCGGATACCGCGCTCGCCTATGTCGCGCAAGCCATCGTGTATGGCAACCAGATGCGCTGGACGGATGCCGATGGCGCGCTGCGGCACGCACTCGCACTGGCGCCCGGCGATGCGGAAGCACTGAACCAGTATGGGCAGTTCCTGGAG
>DASSFA010000188.1:0-2662 GCA_035694895.1 Rhodanobacteraceae bacterium
AAGGGATGGGCAAGCAAGCATAGCCGCAGCGCAGGGAGATGCGCGGAGGCGGCGCGCGGCCACCCTGGGATCAACGCGCCGCGGGCTCCATCCGTGGGAAACGCGCGGCGATGTCCGTGCCGGTGAAGTTTGCGACCCAGCCATCCTTGTTGGTGAACAGGCGGATCGCGATGAAATAGGGCGATTCGCTCATGTCGAACCAGTGCGGAGTGCCATCCGGCACGCCGATCAGGTCGCCGGCCTCGCACAGCACGTCATAGACCTTGCCGGCAATGTGCAGGGTGAACTGCCCGCTACCGGCGACGAAGAAGCGCACTTCGTCCTCGCTGTGCGTGTGTTCGCTCAGGAATTTCGTGCGCAGGGCGGCACGATCGGGATGGTCGGGTGTCAGACTGATCACGTCGACCGACTGATAGCCCTGCTCGCGCATGAGCCGGTCGATATCCGCGCGATAGGCGGCGATCACTGCATCCTGGCTCGCGCCCGGGGCGACGGGCGCGTTGGCCTGCCACTGCTCGAAGCGCACGCCGACCTCGCCGAGCTCGCGGCTGATGTCGGCGGCGACGGTGTGCACGGCTACCGGTTGGGCGGGCTGTTGTTCGTCGTAGATGCGCAAGCGACTCATGCGGAAAGCCTCCGAAGGTCCAGTTCGCAGCCGAGCAGGAACTCGAGCGCCTCCAGGTGGCGCCGGGCCTCGGCCATGTCGGTGCCCCAGGTGTAGATGCCGTGACCGTCGATGAGGTAGGCGTGCAGCCGTTTGCCGGCATCGAGCCAGGCATCGACCTGCGCGACCAGCTCCGGCATGTGCTGGGTGTTGGGGAACACCGGGATGTCCAGCTCGCTCTCGTGGGTGCTGTACCCGGTGATGGCCTTCTGCAGTTCCCAACCGCGCAGGCGGATCAGCCCGGCGCGTGCAAACAGGCGCGAAGCGACGCTCTGCGTGCGCGAGTGGGTGTGCAGCACTGCCTGCGCGCCTGCGAAGCGGCGATAGACCTGGGTATGCAGCGCGGTTTCCGCACTCGGCCGTGCATCGGTGCCGACCGCGCGACCGGCCATGTCCACCAGCATGATGTCCTCGCGCCCCAACCGTCCTTTGTCGCGACCGGAGATGGTAATCGCCGCCAGATCGTTGCTCACGCGCATGGAGAAGTTGCTGCTGGTGGCCGGTGTCCAGCCGAGCGCGGCCAATTCGCGCGCGGCGTCGGCAATGGCCTCGGCGCAATGCGCGAAGCGCGCGGGGTCGACGTTGGAAGGGAGTTCCTGCATGGGATTTGGACGTCCAAACGGAGGGCGACTATAGCACGCGCAGCGAGCGGCCCGGCGCCAAATGCGAGTCGTTCTCGCAAGTCAGGTTGCATTGACGTGGCCAGCGTACCATCGCGGTTGGCCACCGCATCGCGTGGTCGGAAACAACGGAGGTTCACCCATGTCGCAAGAGAAAGAGTTCGAATCGCGCCGGCGGTTTCTCAAGGTGGCTGCCGGAACGGCCGCGGCCGCCGTGGTCGTCGGCGGTTTGCCGCGCATCGGGCGCGCGGCGGATCTGCCGCACGTGGCCGAGTCCGATCCCACCGCCAAGGCGCTCGATTACGTCGAGGACGCCAGCAAGTCGAAGAACCCCAAGCACAAGCCGGGCGACGTCTGCGCCAACTGCCAGTTTTTCACCGGCACCGGCAGCAGCGGCTATGGCCCCTGCCAGCTCTTCCCTGGCAAGTCGGTGAACGCGAAGGGGTGGTGCGTATCGCACACCGCCAAGAAGGCCTGAGGCACGCGCAAGGGTGCGACGCACGTGTGCGTTGGCATCGCTGTGTGCACGGGAGGCGGTCGGAATGGCGACCTGAAAAATGCTGCCCAGACGCGTCAGGCTGAGGAGCTGACCCGCCTGACGCGCCGGGCGGCGATCCGGGGGCCCACTGCCAAGTGATCAACCCGCGGACTTGAGATGATACTCCCGCGTGCGGTGGTTGGGGCGGTGGGCGGTCTGGTTTTTCTCGAAAAGGTTCCGTTAAGTGATTAAATATCAATCACTTGGCGCTCAATTTTGCGTGCAGGTCGAGCGCCATCACGGGCGTTAGACATTTGTGAAACGAGCAAACGTCGGCGTCTGCCGCTGATCTTCGGCCAACTCCCTCAGGAGGCATCCGCCTGGGTGACGCGCAGGCGGCTGTGTCGGCGGCCATAGCCGAAGTAAATGGCCATGCCGATCACCGTCCACACGCCCAGCAGCAGCCACTGGTACCAGTTTTCCCAGTACAGCAGCCCAAGGCAGCTCAGTACGCCGAGCACGCAGGTGACCGGTGCCCATGGCACGCGGAAGGTGCGCGGCAGTTCGGGCTGCGTGTGGCGCAGGATCAGCACGCCGGCGCACACGGCCACGAAGGCGATCAGCGTGCCCATCGATACCAGGTCGCCCAGCACGTCGAGCGGAAACACTGCCGCAAGCGCGGCAATGCCCAGCCCGGTGATGACGGTATTGATGTGCGGGGTGCGATAGCGCGGATGGATCTTCGCGAAGACCGGCGGCAGCAGTCCATCGCGCCCCATGATCATGAAGATGCGCGGCTGCGCGATCACCATCACCAGGATCACCGACGACAGGCCGATCAGGGCGCCGATTTCAACCAGCCAGCGCAGCCATTCCAGTTCCGGATGTGCGCGCACCGCC
>DASSFA010000189.1:0-14736 GCA_035694895.1 Rhodanobacteraceae bacterium
ATTGCAGAAGCGCAACGCCGAAAAGGCCGCGCTGGAAGCGACCAAGTCCGACGTGGGCTGGGGCAGCCAGATCCGCAACTACGTGCTGGACCAGTCCCGGATCAAGGACCTGCGCACTGGCGTCGAACGCTCCGACACCCAGCGCGTGCTGGACGGCGACCTCGACGACTTCGTAGAGGCCAGTTTGAAGATGGGGCTGGAAGCGGGTGCGAAACGCGCCGATGCGTCGTGAGGGATGAGGGATGAGTAGTGAGGGTGCTCCGGTCAGGTCCTATCGCGATCTGATTGCTTGGAGAGCGGCGATGGATCTCGCTGAACGCGTTTACGCGCTGAGCGCGATGCTTCCCAACGATGAACGCCTCGGTCTGATTCAGCAACTTCGCAGGAGTGTAGTTTCGATACCGTCCAATATCGCCGAGGGGCACGCGCGCGGCGCGACCAGGGACTTTGGGCGCTTCATTTCGATCTCTCGCGGGTCGTTTGCCGAAGTCGAGACGCAACTCGAAATGTGCTCGCGACTGGGTATGCTCGGCAAAGAATCGGTTTCCGACATTCTTGCCTCCTGCGACGAACTCGGACGCATACTCACGGGCTTGCGAAAATCGCTCGACTCCAAACTTGTCCGAATTTAGCTACAGTGCGCCCTCGCTACTCGCCCCTCATCCCTTGCTCATTTCGAAAGCCGTGAACGACAACCCCGAAACGCAGTCCGCCCAAGACGAAAACAAACTCATCGCCGAGCGGCGCGAAAAACTGCGCACGCAACGCGGGCATGGCATCGCGTTCCCGAACGACTTCAAACCGGACGCGTTCGCCGGCGACTTGCAATCGGAAACCGAAGGCGTGGATGCCGCGGCGCTTGCCACGCAGGCGCGGCGCGTGCGCGTGGCAGGCAGGTTGCTCGGCAAGCGCGTGATGGGCAAGGCCAGCTTTGCGCGCGTGCAGGACATGACCGGTTCCATCCAGCTGTTCCTGCAGGCCGGCGCGCTGGGCGAGGCGTACGACGCATTCAAAGGCTGGGACGTGGGCGACATCCTCGGCGCCGAGGGCACGCTGATGCGCACCAAGACCGGCGAGCTGTCGGTGGCGGTGGAATCCATTCGCCTGCTGACCAAGTCGCTGCGCCCGCTGCCGGACAAGTGGCATGGCCTGGCGGATGTCGAGCAGCGTTATCGCCAGCGCTACGTGGACCTGATCGTGACGCCGGAAGCGCGGCGTGTTTTCGCGCTGCGTTCCAAGGTGATCGGTTTCATCCGCAAGTGGCTGGAAGCCGAGCCACGGCGTTTCATGGAAGTCGAAACGCCGATGATGCACGTGATCCCCGGTGGCGCGACCGCGCGCCCGTTCGTCACCCACCACAACGCGCTGGACATTGATCTGTATCTGCGCGTGGCGCCGGAGCTGTATCTCAAGCGCCTGGTGGTCGGCGGCTTCGAGCGTGTCTACGAGATCAACCGCAATTTCCGCAACGAGGGCGTGTCCACGCGGCACAATCCCGAGTTCACGATGCTGGAGCTGTACCAGGCCTACGCGACCTACAACGAGGTCATGGACCTGACCGAGGCCATGATCCGCGAGACCGCCAAGGCCGTGCTGGGCCGCACCGCGCTGACCTGGGAAGGACGCGACATCGACGTCGGTCCGGCGTTCCGGCGCTGGTCGCTGGCCGACGCGGTGCGCGAATACAATCCCGAAATCGGCGAACACGAATTGCGCGACGTCGCTGCGCTGCGTGCACACTGCGCGCGGCTGAAGGTGCCGGTCAAGAACGAATACGGCTGGGGCAAGCTGCTGCTGGAGATCTTCGAGAAGACGGTCGAGCATACGCTGGTGCAGCCGACCTTCATTACCCAGTATCCGACCGAAGTGTCGCCGCTGGCGCGCGCCAACGACCATGACCCCGAAGTCACCGACCGCTTCGAGCTGTTCGTCGGCGGCAAGGAACTGGCGAATGGCTTCTCCGAATTGAACGATCCGGAGGACCAGGCCGCGCGCTTCCGGGCGCAGGTCGAGGCGAAGGAACACGGCGATGATGAAGCCATGCACTTCGACGCCGATTACATACGCGCCCTGGAATACGGCCTGCCGCCGACCGGCGGCCTGGGTGTGGGCATCGACCGGCTGGTGATGCTGTTGGCGGACGTGCCTTCGATCCGCGACGTGCTTTTGTTCCCGTATATGAAGCCAGAAGCCCAATAGGCAACAGATAGTATCTCTGCCTCCGCTTCGTTGGGTACTCCCAATGTTGTGATCAAAGACAACAAGAAATAGCGACGTCATCCCGGCCATCGATTGGCCGGGATCCAGCGCCATGGATGGCAAAGTCACTGGATTCCGGCCTACGCCGGAATGACGGATCTTGTGACACTTCGCAAGTCCGAATTCCACCTCGAGCGGTTCTTCTCATGTGGTACGCAATCGTCGGTCTCGACAACGAACACTCCCTCGCCTCGCGCCAGAGCGCGCGCCCGGCGCATGTTGCGCGCCTGAAGCAATTGCTGGAAGAAGGTCGGTTGCTGCTGGCCGGGCCGTTTCCTGCGATCGATGCGGAAGATCCCGGCCCGGCCGGATTCGAAGGCAGCCTGATCATCGCCGAGTTCGAAGATCTGGAAGCCGCGCGCGCGTGGGCGCAGGCCGATCCGTATGTCGCCGCGGGCGTCTACCGCGACGTGAGCGTGCGGCCGTTCCGCCAGACGCTGCCATGAGCGCGGCGGGCATCGAAGACATCCGCGCGAAGCTGGTCGCCGCGCTGGATCCGGAATCGCTCGAGGTACTGGACGAAGGTCATCTGCACATCGGCCACGCGGGCGAGGGCAGCGGACATTTCCGCGTGCGTGTCGTCAGCGCGGCTTTCGCGGGCAGGAACCCGATCCAGCGGCACCGCTTGGTGTATGCAGCAGTTGGCGATCTGATCGGCCACGGCATCCACGCCTTGGCCATCGAAGCACGGACACCCGAAGAGCAGCGGGCCGCTTCGCCTTGAGTGCGCGCCCGTCGCGCACGTGCGCGCAGTACATGCCGGGCGATTGCCGCAGCGCACCATGCCTTGCATGAACTTGAGGTTTGCTTTGTAAGTATCTGACTGGAAAACGATCAGCAAGTTTTCATTGCGCCCGGCCGCCGGGCTTGGCAGAGTGCGGCATTCGCGTGGCATGGATGCCAGTTTCCGAGCGCCGCGGCTTTCAGTGCGCTCGCCCAACCAAGCAGTGACCCATGCGCCTGACCACCATCAAGCTGGCCGGCTTCAAATCCTTCGTTGACCCGACCACGCTGCATCTGCCCACCAACCTCACCGGCATCGTCGGCCCCAACGGCTGCGGCAAATCCAACATCATCGACGCGATCCGCTGGGTCATGGGCGAGAGCGCGGCCAGCCGCCTGCGCGGCGAGGCGCTCACGGACGTGATCTTTTCCGGGTCGAGCGGGCGCAAGCCGGTTGGCCAGGCCACGGTCGAACTGGTGTTCGACAACTCCGACGGCGCGATCGGAGGCGAGTACGCCAGCTACAACGAGATCTCGGTGAAGCGCGTGGTCGGACGCGATTCGCAATCGGATTATTTCCTCAACGGAGTACGCTGCCGCCGCCGCGACATCACCGACCTGTTCCTCGGCACAGGGCTGGGCGCGCGCAGCTATTCGATCATCGAGCAGGGTGTCATTTCCGACATCGTCGAGGCGCATCCGGAGCAGTTGCGCGCGCACCTGGAAGAGGCCGCGGGCATTTCGCGTTACAAGGAACGCCGCAAGGAAACCGAATCCCGCATCAAGGCCACGCGCGAGAACCTGGACCGCGTGCGCGACGTGCGAGAGGAAGTGGAGAAGCAGCTCGACCACCTGAATCGGCAGGCGCGGGCGGCCGAGCGCTGGAAAAAGCTGAAGGAGGAACACACGCACCGCGAGGCGGAATTGCGCGCGCTGAGCTATCGCTCGATCGCGCAGGAACTCAATGCTCATCGCGAAGCCCTGCGCGAAGCCGAAACCGGCATCGAGAAGCAACTCGCGGAGCAGCGTCACCTGGAAGCCGCGATCGAAGCCGGCCGCGTGCGCCACCAGGAACACAACGATGCGCTGAATGCAGTGCAGGCCGAGGTCTACCAGGTCGGCGCGGAACTGGCTCGGGTCGAGCAGCAGATCCGCCATCACCGCGAGCTGGGCGAGCGCCTGCGGCAGGCCCGCGAGGAGGCCGAGCGCGCCTGGAAGGAACTCGGCGAGCACATCGGTGCCGATCGCGCGCAGCATGACTCCGTGCGTGCGGCGTTGGCCGAAGGTGAGCCGGAACTGGAGCGCCTGCGAGAGGTCGAGGCGCGCGCGAGTGCGGCGCTGCGCGAAGCCGAGACCGCGCACGCGGCCTGGCAGGAACGCTGGGAAGCGCACGGCGGCGATTCGGCCACGACCTCGCGCGAGGCCGATGTCGAGCGCACCAACATCGACCACCTGGATCGCCAGGGGCTGGAACTGGCGCGCCGCCGCGAAACGCTGCAGAAAGAGCGCGAAGGCTACGACCTGGACGCGCTGCATCAGGCCGCCGAAGCACTCGAAGCCGAGCACTCGGCGCAGCGCGGCAGGATCGAATCCGCCACCGAGCAGATGGAGGCGCAGAAGGCCGAGGCCGAGCGCCTGCTCGGTGAGGAGCGGCAGGCACAGTCGTGGCTCGCCGAAGCCCGCGCGCAGGAACAGTCGTTGCGCGGCCGCATCGCTTCGCTCGAGGCACTGCAACACGCGGCGCTCGGCCAGGATCGCGACCACGCGCGCGAGTGGCTGCAGAAATTCGGCCTCGCCGACGGCGCGCGGCTCGGCGCGCAACTGAAGGTCGAATCCGGCTGGGAACGTGCGGTGGAAACCGTGCTGGCCGGCCTGCTGGAAGGCGTGCTGGTGGATGATCCGCTGCACCTCGCTGCCGACATGGCTGCGATCGAACGCGCCGATATCAGCCTGATCGGTTCGGATGGCGCACCGGTTTTAAATCTCGAAGGCACGCTGGCCGCGCAGGCGCGCGGGCCGTCCGCCGCATTGGCCCTGCTCGCGCAGGTGCGCACGGCGGAAACGCTGGAGCAGGCGCGCTCGATCGCGGCCACGCTGTCCGCGCCGCATTCGGTGATTACCCGCGAGGGCGTATGGCTGGGCGCCGGCTTCGCACGCGTGCGCCGCGAGGAAGGGGGACAGGTCGGCGTGCTCGCGCGCGGCCGCGAGCTGCAGACCCTGCACGACGAATTCGAGCAACTGCAGGCCCGGCTGAAGGAACTCGGGCATCGCGCGGAAGAAGTGCGCGCGCAGCGGCTCGCCGCCGAGCAGGCACGCGACGATGCTCAGCGCGAACTGTATGGCGCCCACCGGCGTTTGTCCGAGCTCGCCGGCGAACTGCAAGGCAAGCGCGGCCGCATTGACAGCGCGCAGGCACGCCTGCAGGCACTGGATGGCGAGCTTGCGGAGATCGCCAGACGCGTCGCCGAGAACGAGGAAGCGGCGCGTGCGGCACGCGCCCGCATGGAAGCGGCGATCGCGCGCATGGGCGAGCACGAGCGCGTGCGGGTGGAGCTGGAAAGCGAACGCCGGCAACTCCTGCAAAACCGCGAAGCCACGCGCGCCGATGCGCAGGAAGCGGCCGATGCCGCGCACCGGCATGCGCTGACGCTGGAGTCCAGGCGGTCCGCGCTGGCCTCGCTGGAACAGTCTTTGGCACGCATGGAAGCCCAGCATGCGCAGCTGGAATCGCGCCGGGCCGAGCTGGATACGCAGATCAACGCCGGAGACGATCCGATCGCGGCGCTCGAAAAGGAACGCCAGACTTACCTCGACCAGCGCCTGCAGATCGACCGCAAACTGGTGGAAGCGCGTCGCGCGGTGGAAGAGGCCGACGTCGAACTGCGCCGGCTCGAACAGGAACGCCATGGCGCGGAAGCGTCCATCGCCGGCCAGCGCGAGGCGCTGACCGAGCGCCGCCTCGCCGAGCAGGCGCTGCGCATGCGCGCCGACCAGTTGACCGAGGCGATCAATGCCGCCGGTCTGCAGGTCGAGCCGTTGCTCGCGGAACTGGCCGAAGACGCGCAGCCCGAGCAGTGGCAGGAGCGCATCACCGACCTCGAAGGCAAGATCGCGCGTCTGGAACCGGTGAACCTGGCTGCGATTGCCGAGCACGCCGAGGCCGCGCAGCGCAAGGAATACCTGGATGCGCAGCTCACCGACCTGACCGCCGCGCTGGAGACGCTGGAGAATGCGATCAAGAAGATCGACCGCGAGACCCGCCAGCGCTTCAAGGACACGTTCGATCGCGTCAACGCCGGTTTCCAGACGCTGTTCCCGCAACTGTTCGGCGGCGGCCACGCCCACCTGGAACTCACCGGCGAGGACCTGCTCGACACCGGCGTGACGATCATGGCGCGCCCACCGGGCAAGCGCGTCAGCCACATCTCGCTGCTGTCCGGTGGCGAGAAGGCGATGACCGCGGTGGCGCTGGTGTTCTCGATCTTCAACCTCAATCCCGCGCCGTTCTGCCTGCTGGACGAGGTGGACGCGCCGCTGGACGAGGGCAATGTCGGGCGCTTCAGCCAGCTCGTGCGCGACATGTCCGAAAAGGTGCAGTTCATCGTCGTCACCCACAACAAGGCGACCATGGAAGGCACGAACCAACTTTGCGGTGTCACCATGCGCGAGCCGGGCGTCTCGAGACTGGTGCAGGTGGATCTGGAGGAGGCGGCGAAGATGGCGGGGGCGGCTTAGCTTTGGCGATTATATACTTGAGGAACCCAAGCAGAGATGGCTTGTCTCAAGCGCCGTGAGACAGTTAGCAGTCTCATTAAATGTTTGCTAATCGGTTTTCAATCGCCACACTTTCAGAATCAAATCGGCATGCGCATGCTCACGCCGCTTGCACGTCATTTTCATCTCGGGTATCATCAAGCCGTTGAAAAAAGAAAGCCCCGCTGAGGGCGGGGCTTTCCAGAATACAAGGGCTCTACAATTTAAGGCTCCGCAGTGAGCCACCCCCGAAAATGGAACTCCTGAGCGAGGTCGTTCCGATGGAAACTATCGCAGAAATCATCGCCTTTTGCAAGGCTCAGTCCGCGTATCACACCAAACGCGCAGCTTGGCGAAACATCAAGCCTGAGGCCGAAGCATCGCACAAGAAATTCTCGGCCCAGTTTGACGCCGCCGTCCGTCTGCTTGAACGGTTGCCCTCACAGAACCCCGCCGGTGAAAGCGGACAGTCCGCGCAATCCGACTTGTTCGCCATTGACCCATTTGACTTGGATGGGCTCCCCGAGGACCTCGTAAGCGAACTGACAATCTCCCGGGCGGATCAAGAAGACGCCCAGATCATCCAGTTGTTCCGCATCGCTCAGCGCCCCCTGAACATCAACGAGGTAATGGTAGGCCTCTATCGCAAGTTTGATGTGCGCCAGAAGCGCACTGCAGTAAGTGCGCGGCTGTATCGCATGGCGGCGAGGGGGGAATTGGTCAACGTCGAGAAGGGCGTCTACTCGCTCGGCTTGACCCGGTCGCTGCCGCTGGGGGAATCCCTTCAAGAAGAAAAAAGCCCGCCATGAGCGGGCTTTTGCGTAGATCGGGAGCCTAGGAGAGCTCCACTGTGTTGTGGCCCGCGTGGCGAAATTGGTAAACGCAGCGGTCTTTAAAACCGCCATCCTCCCAGGGATTTGTCGGTTCAACCCCGACCGCGGGCACGTTTTTTCTGAGACATCTGCTGAAGTGAGGTAGTTCACAAACACAACCATACCCAGAAAACACAAAACCCCTAGGACGTTGCAGCGTCACAGGGGTCCAATTAGGTAAGGTGGTGAGGGCGCCCCTCTGCCACTACAGCGTCCGGGTGGACGTCCAAAAGGTAACATCTTTTGGGGCTGTAGGCAACTATCGCCCTCAAACTCTGATGGAGAGTTTGAGATGCTCAGCAAGCTCAAAACCGTCTTCGTGCGGCCGTACTCGCGATTCCGATTTGGAAAAACCGAATACGTGCGTCAGCACTGGCGGTCTCATCCCGGTCAACTTCTACTCTTCGGTTGATCGGCACTCGGCGGGGTCGGCTTCGGCCGACCTCGCTTCTCCTTCGGATTGTGCGGATCCGGTGGGCTCTCCAGCATTCGGCGCAGCACATCGTTGAACTTGTGCTGGGTTTTCTCCTGCTCCGGAGAGGAATTTGCCGGATGCTTAGGCACTGTACGTGAGCCGCTTTCCTGCAATTGATTGCAACAGCGTATCGCTCCGCTCACGATCCGTCACCCTGCGATGATTCCAACGGAAGTCAAACTCCGTCACGTACCGCTGCAAGTGCTGCTCGCCTACATGGTGGAACGCGCCCACAAGGCCACGCTTCAGCAGGCTGAAGCTGGACTCGACCGTGTTCGAGTGAATGTTGCCCATGGCGTACTGGCCCGCGCTGTGGCGAGTCACGCCATGTGAAGCGTACTCGCGGCCAGCCTTGGTGTAACCAGCGTGTTCGTCCGTCATCAGATGCGCGGACTTGCAAACGTGCCTGTTCAGCACGTCGCGCAGGGTCTTACCCGTGACAGCCGGAACAACCATGCTGCGCTTCTCGCCGTCACGCTCGACCAGCGAGACAACCTTCATCTTGTGCTGGTAGCCGCGCGCGCCTTTGCGCTGCTTGCCGTTGTTGCCCCAATAGGTTTCGTCCACCTCGACCGTACCACCACCAGTGCCGAGAAGGCCAACGTGCTCTTTGGTCATGGCTTCGCGGATGCGGTGAGTCATGAACCACGCGGACTTGTAGGTGACGCCGAGCATCCGGTGAATCTGGTGCGAGCTGATTGCTTTCTTGCTGGCACACATGAGATGCACGGCCATGAGCCACTTATTGAGCGGAATCTTGCTGCGCTCAAACACAGTGCCCACGGTCACGCTGAACTGCTTGCGGCAGTCTTTGCACTTCCACAAGCCCGGACGGTGCGCTTTGCCCTTAAGGGCGTAGTGATCGCCAATGCAACCACAATGCGGGCAGATCGGGCCATCCGGCCAACGCAACGCTTCAAGGTACTCGCGCGCCTTGTCGGCATCCTGAAAGTGCGGGGCAAAGAGATCGGCGGACATGACTAGGCTCCTAAGTTGAACCTAGTCTGCCCCACTGGTTTGGGTTTGTCAAGTATATAATCGCCTTAGCTTTTACCCCTCTCCCCTCGCGAGAGGGGTTGGGGTGAGGGTTCGCACTTGCGCAGAATCGCAAGGTCCGGACCCTCATCCGGCGCTTCCGCGCCACCTTCTCCCGGAGGGAGAAGGATAATCACGTTGCGATCCGCACATGCGGGTTTGCTAAAGTCCGCACATGGACACCGGTATTTCCGCCACCACATTGCGCGTCATCATCGCGGTCATCGGGGCGCTGATCCTGCTCGCGATCTATTTCTTCGGCCGCCCGGGCCAGCAGGGGCAGGGGCGGCGTATCCTGTTCAAGCGTGGCCGCGATGCGCGCGTGGAGCCGGTGATCGGCGAAACCGACGAGGTGATCGCCGATCCCGCCGATCCATCCACCGAGGTTCCCGAGCCACGCCAGGGCGAACTGGATGTCGACCTGCGCGAGGAGCTCGACCGTCTGGGCGAGACGGTCGCCGCCGGGCGACCGCGCGGGCGTGCCGCGCCGCAGCGGCCGCTGCCGGGCAGGCGTTCTGCCGAGCTGCCGGTGGAGCGCATCGTCACGCTTTTCGTCGTCGCACGCGGTGATGGCCGGTTTTCGGGCAGTGACATCGCGGTCGCGGCGGAGAAGGTGGGCCTCGAATTCGGCGACATGCACATCTTCCATCGTCCGCTGGACGGCAAGCCTGATGCCGGCCCGATTTTCTCGATGGCCAACATGATCAAGCCCGGCACCTTCGACATGAGCCGCATAGACGAGCTGCGTACGCCGGGGCTCACGTTCTTCCTGACCTTGCCGGGCCCGCTGAGCGCGCTGGATGCGTGGGACGCAATGCTGCCGGCCGCGCAGCGCATGGCCGAGCTGCTCGGCGGCAACGTGCTGGACGAGGAGCGCAACGCGCTCGGTCGCCAGCGCATCGCGGTGCTGCGCGACGAATTGCGTGCATGGGATCGCAAGCACGAGGGGCCGGAAGTAAGGTTCGATTCGCGACGCTGATTGATCATGCGGACCGTTCGCCCTGAACGTAGACCCCGGCTTTGAGACGGGGCCGGAGTCGAAGGGCAGGACGTTTCGACTTCGCTCGCTGCGCGAGCTACGCTCAACGCGAACGGATTGATCGCGTACCCATGGCTTACCCGCACCCTTGCTTCCGCGAAGACCGCATCGAGGTGTTGCACGATGCGATCCGCGCGATTTCGTTCGGCACCCTGTTGACCCATGTGAACGGCGAGTTCGTCGTCACGCATCTTCCGTTCGAAGTGGATGCGCAACCGGCGCCGAACGGCACGCTGACAGGGCATGTCGCGCGTTACAACCCGCAATGGCGCGATGTGGGCGAGGGTATTCCGGCGCTAGCGGTCTTCCAGGGGCCGCACGCCTACGTATCGCCGTCGTGGTATCCGGGCAAGCGCGAGGATCCGCGCCAGGTGCCGACCTGGGATTACGTCGCGGTGCACGCGCACGGCACGCTGCGCGCCTTCGACGATCCGGATCGCCTGTACGCCCTGCTGGAGCGGCTGGTGAAGCGGAATGAAGGCGCGCGCCCGGAGCCGTGGGAGATCACCGATGCGCCGGCCGGTTACCTGCGCGAACAGATGCGCTACATCGTCGGACTGGAATTGCGGATAGAGAGACTGGAGGGCCGCTACAAGCTCAGTCAGAACCGCGACGCCGCCGACCGGGAAGGCGCGCGCGCCGGGCTTGCGGCAGGCGACGAACGCGAGCGGGCAGTGGCCGAGGCGATTGCGGCTGCGGGGCACCGAATCGAGTCTTAGCGTGCACTGCGCGCGCGATCGAAGCGGTCGGGCGCAACGCGCGAGTTATCGGGCTCCGGCCTCGAGCTTGCGTACCAGCTCGATGTACTTGGCCCGCGCTTCCTCGCATGGCATGCCGCGCAATTGCGCCCATGCCTCGTACTTGGCTGTGCCGACGAAATCGAAGAAGCCGGGCTTCGGGCCGCTGACATCGCCCTGCGCGCCCTGTTTGTAAAGCGCATAGAGCTTGAGCAGCGTGTCGTTGTCGGGGCGTTGCGCCAGTTGCTTGACGTCGGCGGCGGCTTGCTCGAATTCGGTGGTCAGATCGGCTGACATGTCGCGGTCCCGAGGCCCGAAGAATCCCGGCTGCATTCGCCAACGCCGGGATGCACATCCTCCATCCATTCTTGAACGCCGGCGCGCACTCCGTCAACGCGGATCATCGCCTCACTTCACCGGCGGTTCCTGGCGTGGCGGTCCGGCCGGCCTGCTCGCCCGCAGCTCGCGCTCAAGCTCCTCCACGCGCATCGACAGATTTTCGAACTCCTCGCGCGTGGGCGTTCGCATGCGCTGCATGGCGCGCGCCAGCCGGTCATCGAACATCTGCTCGAATCGCCCGAACGCATCGCCGGTGCGCTTGCGCGCCTCGCTCATCCAGGGTTCGGTGCGGCGCTGCACCTGTTCGAACTGGTTTTGCGTGTAGGCACGGGTCTTGTCCTGCATGCGCGTGCCTTCCTCGACCAGCGTGTCGAAGAATTTGCCACCTTCCTGCTGCGCCTTGGAGAACGCACCCAGGCCCGCCAGCCAGATCTGCTGGGCAGACTCCATCAGGCTGCGGCCGAATGCCCTGGTCTGTTCCGCGCTGCCCGTCGAATCGCCGGGGGTTTCGTTGTCGTCCATACCATTTCTCCATCATTCGAGTCCGCGCCTCACAATCTACGCCGATCGGTGCGCGAATTCATGCAAGGCGGATGCGCGCGTGAACGGCAGCCGCCACTCCGCCGGCCCGGGCTGGGCGACCAGCGTTCGCAGGCGACGCAGATATTCGATGCGCGGAATCGCGATCGCACCCATGCGCCGCAGGTGCGGATTCGGCACCTGCGCGTCCAGCAGCGGAAAGCCCCAGCCGTTCAAGGTGCGGCACAAGGCGAGCAGGGCGACCTTGGACCCGTCGTTCGCGCGCGAGAACATGGATTCGGCGCTGAACGCGCGCCCGATGCTGACGCCATAGATGCCGCCGACCAGGGCTTCGCCATCCCAGACTTCCAGCGAATGCGCGAACCCCGATTCGTGCAGGCGCGTGTAGGCCGCGAGCATGTCTTCGGTGATCCATGTGCCGGCTTCGCCGGCGCGCGGTGCGGCGCATTCGCGCATCACCCGCGCGAACGCACGGTCCATGCTCAGCGTCCATTCCGAGTGTTTCAGCGTGCGCTTCAAACGCCGCGAGACGTGCACGCCATCGGTGGCGAACACGCAGCGCGGATCGGGCGACCACCACAGCAGCGGATCGCCTTGCGAGTACCAGGGAAAGATTCCTTGTGCATACGAAGCAAGCAGGCGCTGCGGGGAAAGATCACCGCCGAAGGCGAGCAGGCCATTGGGATCGTGCAAGGCGCGGTCAGGATCCGGGAAGGCATCCGGATCGTCGTCGCGTAATCGCGCCAGCCGGATCATGCGGTGTCCCGTTGCGCGAAGGGGGAGTGTTCGAACAGGTCGCGCCCGTACGCCTCCAGCATCGCGGCTTCGCGTTTCAGCGCGCCGCGCACCGCTTCCCGGAAGCGCTCGTCGGCGAGATAGTGCCGCGAGTGCGTGCGCACCGGGAGGAAGCCGCGCGCCAGTTTGTGTTCGCCCTGCGCGCCGGGTTCGAAGCGCGCCAGGCCGGCGCGCAGGCAATGCTCGATGCCCTGGTAATAGCACAGTTCGAAATGCAGGCCGGACAGCTGTTCGTGTGCGCCCCAGTAACGTCCGTACAAGGTGTCGCCTGACGAGAGGTACAAAGCTCCCGCGACGATCTCTCCATTCTGGCGCGCAAATGCCACGTGCGAGCGTGTCGGCAGCGTGCGACCGAGATGACGGAAGAAGTCGCGCGTCAGCGTGGCCGTGTTGCCCTTCATGTCGAACGTAGAGAGATACAACGCGTGCATTGCATCCCATTCGGCATCGTCCAGCGTACCGCCGTTCCGGAATTCGCAGGCAAGGCCGGCCCTGGCGACCTGCGCCCGTTCGTGCCGGATCGCCTTGCGCCGCTTGTGCGTCAGCGCGTCCAGGAAATCGGCGAAATCGCGCCAGCCGTCTTCGTTGCGCCAGTGGTACTGCCAGTCGTAGCGAGGCAACCATAGTTCGTGATCGAAGGCGACCAGCTCGTCCTCGCGCAGGAAATTCACGTGGACGGACGACAGGCCCAGTTCGTGCGTCAGGTCCAGCAGCGCCTGTGCGAGCGTCACGCGGCATCTCGTCAAGGCCGGGTTCGTCGCTGCCAGCAGCCGCGGTCCGGTCACGGGGGAATAGGGCACGGCGCACAACAGCTTCGGATAGTAATCGCCGCCGGCGCGTTCCCATGCGTACGCCCACGACCAGTCGAACACGTACTCGCCGTGCGAGTTGTCCTTGAGATAAAGCGGCAATGCGCCGACCAGCGCATCGCCCTCGTGCAGGGTCAGGTGCTGCGCACGCCACCCGAGCGCATCGCGGATGCAGCCGGTGCGTTCGAGGCCGGACAGGAACGCATGCGAAACGAAGGGATTGTCGTCGCCGACCAGCGCATCCCAATCCGCGGCGTTGATCTCATCCAGGGACGCATGGGCGCGCAGCGAGAGCATCGGCTCATTATAAGAAGACACACCCGTCCGCAAGTGAGCAGGCCATGGAAGGCCGTGCCGAAGTGAGCCCGGCGCCGTCGCATGACGCCGAGCATCGCAGCCGGACGCGCGGGAAAGGCGCGATGTCCGAGCCCAGGGATGTGCGAGTTCGCGCCGGCGCGCGTCCGGCGAGAAGCGCAGGGAAGTCGAGCCAACCGGACGTTGGCGAGACCGTCATGCCCGGCGCCAATGGTTTTGGCTACTTTTGCCGAAACAAAAGTAGCCCGCGCCGCTGGAAGGCGCGGAAAAGACAGGGATGTCGTGCGACGATACGCGAAAGAGTCACTGGATTACAAAGTCCGTCGATGGGCTTTTGCCCTCCGGGCCAGCCTTCGGCTGTTCAAATTCGTTCCAGACGAATTTGTCCGGCTTTCGCCGGGATGACGAGCGAAGATTTCGGCGCGCGGCTGACGAGGACTGAAGATTGCCGCAAGTGAAACGGCACACCCTGCGTCAGCCCGTCAGCCCCACGCTGTCCAGATACTTCTCCGCATCCAGCGCGGCCATGCAGCCGAAGCCGGCGGAGGTGACGGCCTGGCGGTACACTTGGTCGGCGACGTCGCCTGCCGCGAACACTCCGCGCACGGAGGTCGCCGTCGCGCCGCCTTCGAGCCCGGTCCGGATCTTGATATAGCCGTTGCTCATCTCGAGCTGGCCTTCGAAGATGCTGGTGTTGGGTGTGTGGCCGATCGCCACGAACATGCCGCTGACCGCGAGGTCGCGCGAGCCTTTGCCGTCGGTGCTCTTCAGCCGCACGCCGGTCACGCCGGAATCGTCGCCCAACACCTCGTCCACCACGTGGTTCCAGACCAGCTCGATCTTGCCTGCGCGCGCCTTCTCGAACAGCTTGTCCTGCATGATTTTCTCGGCGCGCAATTTGTCGCGCCGATGCACCAGCGTGACCTTGCGGCAGATGTTGGCGAGATACAGCGCTTCTTCGACCGCGGTGTTGCCGCCGCCGACCACCGCCACATCCTGGTCGCGGAAAAAGAAGCCGTCGCAGGTGGCGCAGGCGGACACGCCG
>DASSFA010000190.1:0-2750 GCA_035694895.1 Rhodanobacteraceae bacterium
CGGAACTGTCCACGCGCGCGCAGCGCAGCGTGCACATCGTGGATGGCCAGGCCGTGGACATTGTCGAGGAGCCGCGTTTCCACGCGCGCACGCACGCGGTGGCGAACGAACGTGCTTGAACTTTCTCTCCCGCGCGGAGAGGTGTTGAAGGAGAAATCTCATGGACAAGAACCAAGTCGTGGCAATCGCAGGTGCCTTCCTGATCGCGAGCGCGGGCGTCACCGGGGTGCGCGCCTGGGCCAACGCCTCGGCACGCGCCACCTTGCAGGAGCCCGCGGCGTCGGTGCAGAACATCCAGACCTTGTCGCCGATCGAAGTGCGGCCCACGCGCGAGCAACTGCGGATGCTGCATCCGCAGGCATCGCACGCAAGGTCATCGGGTGCCTCGCTGGGTGGCGGCGGCATCGCGATGGACATGCCGTACTACTCGTTTGGCGTTTCCGCGACGCGGGCGAGCAGGGGATGAATAAAGGGACCAGGGGCGAGTAGTGAGGGCGCTCCGAACAACGAATGCTTCGATGGTGGCCCTCGCTACTGATCCCTCGCCCCTCTTCTCGTGCCGGCGTCACTCATTCCATAAGGCCAACCCATGTTCCGCTACTACCTCGATCTCGCCCTGCGCAGCCTGAAACGCAGCAAGGGCCTCACCGCGCTGATGATCCTCACGATCGGCTTCGGCGTGGCAGCCTCGATGACCACATGGTCGGTGTTCCGCGCCGTGTCGGGCGATCCGATTCCATGGAAGTCGTCCAAGCTCTTCGTGCCGCAAATCGACATGTGGGGGCCGGATGCCAGGGGCAAGGATCCCACCGATGCACATTACGGTGAACCGCCCGACGCGCTGGATTACGGGGATGCGGTGGCGCTGCAGCGCGATCACCGCGCCGATTTGCAATCTGCGATGTACATGATCACGCCCTCCGTGGTGCCGACGCGACCGGGCACGCATCCGATCAACACCGGCGGTCACGCCGTGTTCTCGGAATTCTTCCCGATGGTGGATGCGCCGTTCGAATACGGCAGTGGCTGGAGCGCGGCCGACGACGAGCATCGCGCGCAAGTCGTGGTGATCAGCCACAAGCTCAACAACAAGGTGTTCGGCGGCGGCAACAGCGTCGGCAAGACTCTTGATATCGAGGGGCGCGACTATCGCGTGGTCGGCGTGCTGAAGGAATGGCATCCGCAGCCGATGTTCTACGACATCGTCAATACCGGCGGCTTCTTCATGGATGGAGACGATCTGCTGCTGCCATTCAATACCGCGATCGCGGCGAACATGCCGAACGACGGCAACACCAACTGCAACGAGATGCCCAAGGAATCGGGATTCGTCGGCTTGCAGCATTCGAGTTGCATCTGGATCGCCTACATGGCGCAACTGGACAGCGCGGCCTCGGTACAGCGCTACAAGGATTACCTGCAGGGTTTCGCGCGGCAACGCTACCCGCAGTGGGCCCCGAATGTCCGCGTCCGCGGCCTGATGGATTGGCTGGATTACGAACACGTGGTGCCCAGCGACACGCGCGTATCCTTGCTGGTGGCACTGGGCCTGCTGATCGTATGCCTGGTCAACACCGCCGGCTTGTTGCTGGCGAAGTTCCTGCGCCGCAGCGGCGAAATCGGCGTACGCCGCGCACTCGGTGCGCCCCGTGCGGCGATCTATGCGCAATTCCTTACCGAAGGCGGCGTGATCGGCCTGGCCGGCGGCGTGCTCGGCATCCTGCTGACCGGCGTGGGCGTGGCGAGCGTCGGACTGGTGCTGCCGAAGGACATCGCCAACCTGGCGAAGCTGGATGTCTCGCTGCTGATCACCACGCTGGCGGTGGCGGTGCTGGCGAGCGTGCTGGCCGCGCTGTATCCGACCTATCGCGCATCGAGCGTGCAACCAGCATGGCAACTGAAGTCGAACTGAGGAGCCAATCATGACCCTCCATCCCATCCTCGCCGCACTGCGCCGCCACAAGGCCGGCGTCGTGCTGATCGCGCTGCAGATCGCGCTGACGCTTGCGATCGTGTGCAACGCCATCTTCATCATCGGTCAGCGCGTCCAGCGCATCCAGCGCCCGACCGGCATGAACGAGAACAACCTGTTCATGCTCACGCAAATGTGGGTCGGCGCGCCCACCGGGGACGACCAGGGTTCGATAGACAAGCTGGATGCCATGCAGCGCACCGACGTGCAGACGCTGCGCAACCTGCCCGACGTGGAGTCGGCGATCGCGATCAACTCGCTGCCGCTGATCAACTCGAGCTGGACCACCGGCGTCGGCCTGAAGCCGGCGCAGCAACACGAGACCGAGCACGCTTCGCTCTATTTCAGCGACGAGCAGATGATCAAGACGCTGGGCCTGCGCCTGATCGCCGGGCGCAACTTCACCGCCGCCGACGTGCACCACATGGGCATGCGCGGCCAGAACGTGCCACCACAGGTGATCGTCACCAAGGCGCTGGCCGACAAACTGTTCCCGAAAGGCGACGCGGTCGGCAAGGTGATTTACATAGACCGCAATACACCCAGCACGATCATCGGTGTGATCGAGCGCATGCAGGTGCCGAGCGTGGATTCCTGGGCCAACAACTTCGTCTGGAATTCGGTGCTGATCCCGACCCGGCTGGACGGCAACTTTTCCCGCTACGCCATCCGCGCAAAGCCGGGGCGACTGGATGCCGCGATGAAGGAAGCTCACGACGCACTGTTCGCAGTCAACCCGATGCGCGTGATCAGCGACGATCCGGATGGCGGCTGGATC
>DASSFA010000191.1:0-12005 GCA_035694895.1 Rhodanobacteraceae bacterium
ATGACGCGTGTTTCAATGGGTGTATTATTCAACCATATGGTTGAATGTTGGTCGCCATGCAGAATCTCGATCTCGCCTTAGCCGCTCACTCCGATCCCACCCGCCGCCGCATCGTCGCGCGGCTGACGCGCGGACACGTCCGCGTCACCGACCTGGCGCAGCCGTTCGCGATATCGCTCAACGCCGTGTCCAAGCACGTCAAGGTGCTGGAGCGTGCGGGCCTGGTGCGTCGCTCCCGGCAGGGGCGCGAGCATTACCTCAGCCTGCGCGCGGCGCCGCTGCGCGAGATCAACACCTGGACCGCGCAATACGAACGCTTCTGGAACCAGCGCCTCGACGCGCTGGCCGATTTCCTCGAACAGCAGAAGGAGTCAGACGATGATCGCTCGTAACGAGCACTCGATGGGTCCGTTCCGGATCAATTTGCCGAGAACCTATGACGCGTCGCCCGAACGCGTGTTCCGTGCGTGGACCGATCCGGCCAGCGCCAAGGACTGGCTCGCGGAGGGCGGGGACGTGGTGATGGATCCGCAGCCGGACGGCCTGTTCTATTTCGGGATGATGCACAGGGGCATCCCGCGCCCGCATTACGGTCGTTACCTGCGGGTGGAGAACCCGCGCCTGCTCGAGTTCACCTGGGTCAGCGAGCACACGCGCGGCAAGGAATCGGTGGTGACGATCGAGTTCAAACCGCGCGGTAACCAGACCGAATTGAGCTTGACCCATGAAGGCTTGCCGGATGAAGACATGGCGATGGCGCATACGCAGGGCTGGACGTTTTTCCTCGATACGCTCGCCGAGCGCATGGCTATTTGAAAAGTGCGCACAAGGATGTGCGCTTTTTGATTTCCGCGATCATGGACGATCGCATACAGGCGAGGAACCGTCATGTGTCCCATCTGCATCAGCGCAGCAGCCGTGGCAGCAATGGCCGGTACCGGTTCCGCCGGTGGCCTGGCCGCACTGGTCGCGGTGAAGCTGCACATCAAATCGAAACCGGAGAACGATCGCGCTCTGCGGCTCGGTTCTCCGAAACCCAACCTGCAACCTCAGAAAGCGGGAGGTGCCAAATGAACCGCGAAGCTCAAGCCGCGCCGCGGCACAAGGTCGCGTCGCGCGAGGAATGGCTGAAGGCGCGCATGGAGTTGCTGCGCAAGGAGAAGGAACTGACCCGCCGCAGCGACGAGGTCGCGCGGGAGCGCCAGGCACTGCCGTGGGTCCGCGTGGACAAGGAATACCAGTTCGACACGGACGAAGGGCGCGCCTCGCTGCCTGACCTGTTCAAGGGCCGCTCGCAACTGCTCGTCTATCACATGATGTTCGGGCCCGATTACACCGCGCCTTGTCCGTCGTGTTCGTCCATCGCGGACGGGTTCAATGGATTCGCCATCCATCTGGCCCATCACGACGTGATGCTGATGGCGATCTCGCGCGCTCCGCTCGCGAAACTGCAGGCGTGCAAACGGCGGATGGGCTGGACCTTCCCGTGGGCATCGTCGTTCGGCAGCGATTTCAATGCCGACTTCGCGGTCGGCATCACCGAACAGCAACAGCGCGAAGGCGGCGCCGAATACAACTACCGGCGTGAGTCCGCCATGAAGGCGGCGCGTGGCCAGGTGGAAGGGCGGCAAATCGCGGAATGGAGTTCCGGGTTCGGCGACGAGAACCCGGTCAGCCGGTTCGCGCGCATGTGCGGCACCGATCCGCTCACGTACATCCGCGAACGACCCGGCATGAGCGCGTTCGTGCTGGAGGACGGCGCGGTCCATCACACATATTCGACCTACGCGCGAGGGCTGGACGGGCTGTGGGGCATGTACCAGTGGCTGGATCGCGCGCCGTTCGGACGCAACGAAGCGGCCGGCCCGTGGTGGCGCCGCCGCGACGAGTACGAGGATGCAAACGTCGCGAGTTGCTGCGGTGATTGAGGATTGCGGGCAGGCATGGATGTCCGGCCTTCGATCCGCGCGGCCAGGACGATTGGCCAGATGCAGTGAAACCAAGTTCCGTGTAAGGTTCCCGACTTTGCATTTTTGAGCAGTGCGGGCAGGGATGCCTGCCTTTCGATCTCCGCAATCATGGACGATTGCAAAGCGAACGGAACCGAGCAATGGACAAGACACTCACGGGCGAGGTGGCGCTGGTCACCGGAGCCTCGCGCGGCATCGGCGCGGCGATCGCGGACGAACTGGCGGTTCAAGGTGCGAAAGTGATCGGCACCGCGACTTCCGGGGGCGGCGCGCAGGCGATTACCCAGCGGCTTGCCGCACAGGGCGGGGAGGGGCGCGTGTTGAACGTCACCGACGGTGCCGCCGTCGAGGCGTTGATCGAGGCGATCGTCAAGCAGCACGGCGGCCTCTCGATCCTGGTCAACAACGCCGGCATCACCCGCGACCAGTTGCTGATGCGGATGAAGGACGAGGACTGGCAGGCGATCCTGGACACCAATCTCACTTCGGTCTATCGCACTTCCAAGGCGGTGATGCGCACAATGATGAAGGCGCGCAGGGGCCGCATCATCAACATCGCATCGGTGGTGGGCGTGACCGGCAATCCCGGCCAGACCAACTACGCCGCGGCCAAGGCCGGCATCATCGCGTTCTCGAAATCGCTCGCGCGCGAGGTCGGTTCTCGCGGCATCACCGTGAACGTGGTCGCGCCGGGATTCATCGACACCGACATGACCCGTGCCTTGAGCGAGGACCAGCGCAAGGCACTGGAAGGAACGATCGCGCTGGGGCGGCTGGGCGCGCCGGCGGACATCGCGAACGCGGTGGCGTTCCTGGCATCACCAGCCGCGGGTTACATCACGGGCGAGACCCTGCACGTCAACGGCGGCATGTACATGCCCTGACGTCCTTGCGGGGCGTGCTCGCGACAGAGCCGCCTCAGCCCGTGATCGCCCCGTGGCCGGCTCCCGCCCCGAGTGGCCAAGTGGCACCCGGCTGCGGACTCCTTTACAATGCGTGGGCTTTGGCCCTGGAGGTTAATCCACATGAGCAGCATCGAAGAGCGCGTCAAGAAGATCGTCGTCGAACAGCTTGGCGTCAAGGAAGAGGACGTCACCCCGAACGCCTCCTTCGTGGACGATCTGGGCGCCGATTCGCTCGATACCGTTGAGCTGGTCATGGCCCTCGAGGAGGAGTTCGAGACCGAGATCCCGGACGAGGAAGCCGAGAAGATCACCACCGTGCAGCAGGCGGTGGATTACATCAAGGCCCACGTAAAGGCCTGATGCGCGCATCCGCGGCGTTTCGCCCGGGCGCTTCGATCCGTTGAACCGAAAGCTGCGCCCGATGGCGCAGCTTTCGTTTTTGCAGCCTTGGAACGATCGTATGAAAAGACGCGTAGTGGTGACCGGCCTTGGCATCGTTTCGCCGGTCGGCAATGACATCAAGACCGCCTGGGACAACATCGTTGCGGGCCGGAGCGGTATCGGCCCGGTGACGCATTTCGATGCCAGCACCTTTCCGACGCGGATCGCGGGTGAAGTGCGCGACTTCGATCCGGCGCAGCACGTCCCGCCGAAAGACGTCAAGAAGATGGACCCCTTCATCCATTACGCCATTGCCGCATCCGTGCAGGCGCTGGCGGATGCGGGGATGCATCCGCACGAGCATGACGAGGAGCGGATCGGCTGCGCGGTCGGCGCGGGCATCGGCGGCATCAGCACGATCGAGAAGACCTCGATCACCTTCCACGAGGGCGGCCAGCGCAAGATCTCGCCGTTCTTCGTGCCGAGCTCGATCATCAACATGGCCTCGGGCGACCTGTCCATCATGCTGGGCCTGAAAGGGCCGAACATCGCCTGCGTCACCGCCTGCACCACCGCCACCCACAACATCGGCCTGGCGATGCGCATGATCCAGTACGGCGATGCCGACGTGATGGTCGCCGGCGGCGCCGAGTTCGCGACCACCGGCGTGGCGATGGGCGGTTTCTGCTCCGCGCGCGCGCTGTCCACCCGCAACGACGAGCCGGAGAAGGCCAGCCGGCCATGGGATCGCGATCGCGACGGCTTCGTGCTGTCCGACGGCGCGGGCGTGCTGATCCTCGAGGAATACGAACACGCGAAGAAGCGTGGCGCGCGCATCTACTGCGAGCTGGCCGGCTTCGGCATGAGCGGCGATGCGTTCCACATGACCGCGCCGAGCGAGAACGGCGAGGGCGGGGCGCGCTGCATGCGCGCTGCGATGAAGGATGCCGGCTTGAACACCGGTGACGTGCAGTACATCAACGCGCACGGCACCTCCACGCCGGCGGGCGACGTGGCCGAGGTGCAGGGCATCAAGAGCGTGTTCGGCGCGGATGCGAACACGCTCATGGTCAGCTCGACCAAGTCCATGACCGGGCACCTGCTCGGCGCAGCCGGAGGCGTCGAGGCGATCTTCTCGATCCTCGGCATGCGCGATGGCGTGGTGCCGCCGACCATCAACCTCGACAATCCCGGCGAAGGCTGCGATCTCGACTTCGTGCCGAACGCGGCACGCGAAGCGAAGCTGGATGTGGTGTTGTCCAACTCGTTCGGCTTCGGTGGCACCAACGGCACGCTGGTGTTTCGCCGGATCTGATGCCCGGGACTCGGGACTCGGGGCTCGGGGCTCGAAAGGAACAGGCGCGAGGCGCGGGCGTGCAGTCCGCGCCTCCGAGGCGCGAGCTGTCCGGTACCCGCGATCTGCTCGCGCTGGCGGCGGCGCTGCCGCAACGCTATCCCTGCCTGCTGGAAAGCGCCGCGTGCGGGGCGAGCGCACGCTGGGACATCCTGTTCGCGTTTCCGCAGGGCGCGTTGGTCCTGCACGCGGACGGGCGCGTGCGCGATGCGGACGGCGTGGATTGCGGATCGCGCTTCCTGGACGCGCTCGACGAAGCGAGGCAGGGCAAGAGTGCGGCGGCTCGCTCGGTTCTTTCGCCGGAAGAGGGCAAGGGCGATCTGCCGTTCTCGGGAGGCTGGCTGGTCTATCTCGGCTACGAACTGGCCGGGGAGATCGAGCCGGGTCTTCGCCTGCCGCGCGACCCGAACCCGGACATGCCGGTCGCGCTGGCGCTGCGCTGTCCGGCGGCGATCCTGGTGGATCGCGAGCGTGGGCGCACGCTCCTGGTCGTGGAAGGCGAACGCCATTCGGATCTGCTGGATGCGATGCAGCGCGATCTCGAATCCGCATCGGATGCGCCGGCGACCCACGGGGAGCCGCCGGTTCCGCTGGAGATTCTTGAAGACGATCCAGCGCGTTTTCTTTCCGGCGTGGCGCGCATCCACGAGTACCTGCGCTCGGGCGATACCTTCCAGGTGAACCTCTCGCGGCAATGGCGCGCGCGTTTCGCGGGATCGCCCCGGGCGGGCGCACTGCATGGCGCACTGCGTCGTGCCAATCCGGCACCGTTCGCAGGATTGCTGCAATACGGCGGGTGGGCGATCGCCAGTTCATCCCCGGAACGCCTGCTCGAGGTCCGCGGCGGCATCGCGCAGACGCGCCCGATCGCAGGCACGCGTCCGCGCGTGCAGGGCGACGATGACGCGGCGCGCATCCGCGAGCTGCTGGAGCATTCCAAGGAGCGCGCCGAGCATGTGATGCTGATCGACCTCGAGCGCAACGACCTCGGTCGCGTCTGCGTGCCCGGCACCGTGGAAGTGGACGAGATGATGGTGGTGGAGAGCTACGCGCACGTGCATCACATCGTTTCCAACGTGCGCGGCCGCCTGCGGCCCGGCGTGACGCCGGGGCAGGCGATCGCGGCGGTGTTCCCCGGCGGAACCATCACCGGCTGCCCGAAGGTGCGCTGCATGGAGATCATCGCCGAACTGGAAGGCGTGCCGCGCGGTCCGTACACCGGCGCGCTCGGCTACCTGTGCAACAACGGCGAGCTCGACCTGAACATCCTGATCCGCACGCTGCACTTGCAGGGCAACGAGGTGAGCTTCCGCGCCGGCGCCGGCATCGTCGCCGATTCGGACGCGCGGCATGAACTCGAAGAGACCCGTGCCAAGGCGCGCGGCATGTTGCGTGCGCTGGGGGCGGAAACGTGAGCCCGCGCGTGCTGGTCAACGGCGGCGAAGATGCTCACGTTCCCGCGGGCGATCGCGGCCTGCTGTACGGCGACGGTCTGTTCGAAACCATCCTGTTCGTGAACGGCGCGGCGCCGCTGTGGTCGCGGCACATGCGCCGGCTGGCGCGCGGCTGCGACGGCCTGTTGTTGCCGATACCTGACCTCAACGTGCTCGCGCGCGAGGCTGCGAAGGTAGTGGAAGGCATGCCGCGCGCGGTGGTGCGTATCACGGTCACGCGCGGCTGCGGCACGCGCGGTTACGCACTGCCGGAAAACGTGAAGCCCACGCGCATCGTCGCGGCCTTCGATCCGCCGTTCATCCCGGCGGATTGGTACGCACATGGAATCCGGGTACGCTTCGGCAGGATGCGCCTGTCGGCGCAGCAGCGATTGGCGGGGATCAAGCACCTGAACCGGCTGGAACAGGTGCTGGCGCGCGCGGAATGGAACGATCCGGAAGTTGTCGAAGCCTTGCTGTGCGACTTGCAGGATCGCGTGGTCGGCGCCACCGCCGCGAATGTATTCATGGCGCATGGCGGCAAGCTGAGCACGCCGCCGCTCGATCGCTGCGGTGTGGCAGGAGTGGCGCGGGAGGAAATCCTTGCACACCATCCGGAAGCCCAGGTGCGCGAAATCGGGAGAGAGGAATTGATGCAGGCCGATGAAATTTTCCTGAGTTCGAGCGTGCGCGGCATCCTGCCGGTACGTGAACTGGACGGACGCGCGTTCGCTCCCGGTCCGTTCGCGCGCGCGCTGCAGGCGCATTGGCGCGCGCTCGGCGTATCGCCGGAGACTGAGGCGTGAAACGCAAGCGCTCCGTGACCGGCCGCGTGTTCGGATTCGTCTTGCTGCTGATCGTGCTGGCGGCAATCGCGGCCGCGGCGTGGTTCTGGTCCGACTATTCGCGCTTCACCAATGCGCCGCTCGCGGTGCGCACCAGCGGGCAGACCGTCGAGGTCGCCAGGGGCGAGAGCTTCCGCGACATCGTGCACGACATCCGCGCCGCCAACCTGTCGCACGCGCCGCCGCTGTACTGGCGTGCTCTGGCGATGCAGCTCGGGGTGGCGGGCAGGCTGCACGCGGGCGAATACGCACTGCCGCCGGGCATCAGCCCGCGCAACTTGCTGGAGAACATGGCGCAGGGCAAGGTGCTGCAGCGGCGCATCACCCTGGTGGAAGGCTGGACCTTCCGGCAGGTGCGTGCGGCGCTCGCGGCGGCGCCCAAACTCGACCATTCGGCCGCGGAGCTCTCCGACGCCGAGCTGATGATGAAGATCGGCGCAGGTGGACAGAATCCCGAGGGCGAGTTCATGCCAGACACCTACGACTATGTGCTCGGCATGAGTGATCTGGACGTGCTAAGGCGTGCGCACGAAGCGATGCAGCAATACCTGGATGCACAATGGAGCAAACGCGATCCGTCCATTCCGCTGCAGACGCCGTACCAGGCGCTGATCATGGCCTCCATCGTGGAGAAGGAAACTGCGCAAGCCAGCGAACGGCCGGAGATCGCGGGCGTGTTCGAGCGGCGGCTGAAGATCGGCATGAGGCTGGAAACCGACCCGACCGTGATCTACGGGCTGGGCGCCGCCTATGACGGCAAGATCCACACGCGCGACCTGCAGACCGACACGCCGTACAACACCTATACACGTGCCGGCCTGCCGCCCACACCGATCGCCATGCCGGGCCGGGCGGCGATCGACGCGGTGCTGCATCCGGCGGCCGGCGATGCGCTGTATTTCGTCTCGCGCGGCGACGGTACGCACGCGTTCTCGGCGACCCTCGCGGAGCACAATCGCAACGTGGCGATCTATCAGTTGCATCGCGATCCGGGCAAGCCGGCTGCGGGCTCGAGTTCGGGTCGTCCATCCGGCAACAAACCGGCGAAACGCCATCGCGAGCGCCCATGATCGGTACGCGCGGAAAATTCATCACGCTGGAAGGCGGCGAGGGCGCGGGCAAGAGCACGTTGCTGCAAGGCTTGCGCGTGCACCTTTCGCAGCGCGGCATCGACGTGCTGCAAACCCGCGAACCGGGCGGCACGCCGCTGGGTGAAGCGGTGCGCGCCCTGGTGCTGGACGCAAGGCAGCGGGGCATGTGCGCGGAGAGCGAAGCGTTGCTGATGTTCGCCGCGCGCGCACAACTGGTGCGCGAAGTGCTCGAGCCTGCACTCGCTTCCGGCCGCTGGGTGCTGTGCGACCGCTATGCCGATGCGAGTTATGCCTACCAGGGCGGCGGGCGCGGCATGGACATGCGCGCGATCGCGCAACTGGAGACGATCGCGACGCAAGGCCTGACGCCCGATCTCACGTTGCTGCTCGACCTGCCGGTCGCGCATGGACGTGCGCGTGCCAGCAGCCGCGGCGAAGAAGCCGACCGGATCGAGCGCGAGGAGGACGCCTTTTTCGAGCGCGTGCGCGCGACCTATCTTGCGCGCGCCGCGGCGGAGCCTCGGCGCTTTCGCGTGCTGGATGCATCGCAACCTGCGGAGAAGGTGCTCGCCGCCGCGATCGCGGCACTGGATCACTTGCACGACACTGCTTCGGCATGAATGCAACGATTCGAAATGGCGGGGATCTTCCGGCCTGGCAGGTGCAGGCCTGGAATACCCTGGTGCAGCGCGCCGAACGCGGCAGCCTGCCGCACGCCCTGCTGGTGGGCGGCGCGGAAGGATTGGGCAAGCGCGCTTTCGCGGAAGCCTTCGTGCGCGCGCGCCTGTGCGAGCATCCGCGCGAGGGCTTCGCCTGCGGACGCTGCCGCGCCTGCGCGCTGCTGGAGGCCGGCACGCATCCGGATCGCATCCTCGTCACGCTGGAAGAGAATCCCAACACGCACAAATTGCGCAGCGAAATCGTGGTCGAACAGATCCGCGAACTGTCCGCGCGGCTGGCGATGGCCACGCAGCTCGGGGGCTGGCAGATCGCGGTGATCGATCCCGCCGACGCGATGAACGCGGCGGCTTCCAACGCGCTGCTGAAAACGCTCGAGGAGCCGACGCCCTCCAGCATGATCCTGTTGATCGCCGACCAGCCCTGGCGCTTGCCGGCCACGATCCGCAGCCGTTGCCAGCGCGGGGATTTCGCGTTCCCTGCGCGCGAAGAAGCGGAGCAATGGTTGAGCAGGCAGGGAATCGTGGACGCCGAACGCGCACTCGATGCCGCGGGAGGCAATCCCGGTCGTGCACTGGCTTTTTCGCAGAGCGGAGAATTGCAGCGGCGTGACAGCGTCGCACGCGATCTCGCCGCGCTGGCGCGCGGCCGGATCCCGGTACACGCCATCGCGCATGCATGGAGCGAGGACGATCCGATCGCGAGGCTGGAGCACGCCGCGCGACTGCTGCACGAAGCGGCCCGCCGGCGCGCCCTGGGCGACGCGCCCGCCTCCGCGCACTGGGACATGCAGACCCTCCAGGCGGGGTTCGAGGGCTTCAATCGCCTGCGTGAGCAACTGCGGGGGCCGCTGCGCGTGGAGCCCGGGCTGATGGAGTGTCTGGCGGAATTTCCCGCGGCTTCGTAAGTTGTCGGAAAGCCGCTGCTGGCAATCTGACGGGATGCGCGTTCCTGATCCTGCCCCCGCGATGGCTTCGTCGCCGACGCCGGCATGGTTGTCGCCGCTATTGCTGATTGCCGCACTGACGGGGCTGCACGCGCTGTGGCTGCATGGCATCCCGTACAACAGCGACGAGTCGCAACACCTGCACGTGATGTGGGCTTGGACACAGGGCCTGCTGCCGTATCGCGATGTCTTCGACAACCACGGCCCGCTGTTCGGGCTGGTGAACGCGCCGCTGCTGGCGTGGCTGGGCGAGCGCGCGGCGATCGTGTACCCGATGCGTTTCGCCATGCTGCCCTGGTTCGTGTTGTCGCTGGCGTCCGTCTATCTGCTGGCCCGCCGACTGTATGGAACCCGGACCGGGCTCGCCGCCTGCGGGCTGACGGCGCTGTATCCCACCTTTTTCGTCGCCAGCGGCCAGGTGCGCACCGACTGCATGTGGGTGGCGCTGTGGCTGGCCGGACTGGCCCTCGCGCTGGCGCCGCGTGCCGGTGCGCGGCGCCTGTTTGCGGCCGGCGTACTGGCAGGCCTCTCGCTTTGCGTGTCGCAGAAAACCTTGTTGTTGCTGGCCTGCTATCCGGGCGCGGCGCTGCTGCTCGCGCTGACGACGCGCGCGGACATTCGCGACGGATCATCCGTTCCGAAGTTGCTGGCCGGACTGGCGGGACTGCTGTTGCCGCCGGCGATCTGCTTCGCCGCGTTCGCCGCGCTCGGCATCATCGGGCCCGCATGGAATGGGCTGGTGTTGCACAACATGGTGCCGCTGCATCAGCGTGCAGCACACGACGTCTTTCGCCACATCGCTTTCTGGCCATTGCTCGCGCTGTCGTTCGCGGCCGGGTTTTGGGTCGCGCGCGACGGTTCGAAGTTCGGGCGCATGCGTGCCATCCTGCTGCTGGGCAGCCTGGCTTACGCCTGGGTCCTGTATTCATGGTGGCCGTTGATCACGCGCCAGGATCAATTGCCGATGATCGCCGGCATCGTCATTGTCGCCTGCGGCGAGATTGGATGGCTGCTGCGGGAAACGCGTTGGCCGGCCGTGATGATGATCGCGACGTTCGGTGTCGAGCTTGCCTTCCTGTTCGCGGGCTCGCCGCCCTGGGACGACGCCCTGGCGCGCCAACGCCAGGAGCGCGCGCTGGTCCTGCAATTGACGAGGCCTGCCGACCCGGTGATGGATGCCAAGGGCGAAACGGTATTCCGACATCGGCCATTCTTCTACGCACTGGAGACGGTCACCCAGCAACGCTTGCTCACCGGACTCACGCCTGACACCATTGCGGCCGATTTGCGCAACACGAAAACGCACGTGGTGGTGGATCGGCGTCTGCCGCCGCGCGATGCCGCTTTCGTCGCCGCCAATTACCTGCCGGTCTGGAAGAACGTTTATGTCGCCGGCGAGCGTTTGCCGGCCGGAGGCAAGCAAACGGTGCGGATCGAAATCCCGGGTGATTACACGCTGCTTTCGCGCGATGGTCCATTGCGGGCGAGCATGGACGGTGGCGCGCCCGCGGGCGCATGGCGGCTGGATGCGGGCGTGCATACCTTGCACGTGAATGCCACCGCGCCCGCTGTCCTGGTGTGGTCGCCGGCGCTGGCGCGCGGACTGGATCCCGCGGCATTGTGGGCGAACCCGCATCCATGAATCCCGAACAGTGGTTGGCCGAACCCGGCGCCTGCCTGTTGGTGGTCGCGCCGCACCCCGACGACGAATCGCTGGCGGCCGGCGGGCTGATCCAGCGCGCGCTCGACGTGGGCGCGCGCGTGCACATCGTGTTCGTGACCGACGGCGACAACAATCCCTGGCCGCAGCGCCTGCTCGAAATGCGCACCCGCATCGGCGCGCGCGAGCGCGAGCGCTGGGGCGCGCGCAGGCGCGGCGAGGCGGAACACGCCTTGCGTGAGCTGGGCGCGGAGCGTGCCGCGGTGCATCGGCTCGGCTGGCCCGATGGCGGCGTCACCTGGAAGCTGGTGGACGAAACGGCTGCGGTGATCGCGCAATGGCAAGGGCTGTTGCAGGAGATCGCGCCGACGCTGCTGGTGCTCCCCGATCTGGCGGATGGCCATCCCGACCACAGCGCCTTGCATGTATTGATCGAGCTCGTCTTGAACCGCATGCCCGAGGTCCTCAGGCC
The DNA here is from genome assembly GCA_035694895.1 of Rhodanobacteraceae bacterium. Taxonomy (GTDB): domain Bacteria; phylum Pseudomonadota; class Gammaproteobacteria; order Xanthomonadales; family Rhodanobacteraceae; genus 66-474. The sequence continues at coordinate 11,736 of DASSFA010000191.1, forward strand.
GCAATGCCTGTGCTATCTGCTGCACGGTCGCGCCGGACTGGATCCGGCGCGGCAGGTCGCTTTCGGATTGAACGGAACCGAGCTGGCGCGCAAACGCAAGGCGATCCATGCACATCGCAGCCAGATGGCGCTCAGCCGCGGGCGGATGCTGCGCTGGGCCACCGCACAGGAACGCTTCGCACTGGGGATCGGCAATCACAGCCTCACCGGGTCGCGGCTTCCGTGGCAACCGCCACGCTGGTTGCGTCGAACGATGGTGTTGCTTGCGGT
>DASSFA010000192.1:0-4064 GCA_035694895.1 Rhodanobacteraceae bacterium
TCGCGATCCACCAGCCACAGCGGCAGATTGCGTTCGGTCGCGCCATCCATCGCCGCGCGCATCTCCGCACCGGGCTCGATGCCGTACTGCTCGGCGATGCGGCGCTGGAACGAAGAAAGCGCCAGTGACGCGAACACCATCCCGGCCTTGCCGGTGCGGATCACCTGGAACAGATCCATCTTCGCCAGCGCATCGGGATCGCGCATGCCCGCTGCGCGCGATTCACACAGCTCCACCGCGATCGCATCGAAATTTTCGCGCTCGGCCAACGCGCGCACGGCCGCAACGGATGCGCGCGACACGTGCGCGGTGCCAAGCACCACGTATTCCACGCCGTTGCGTTCGACGCGCGCGAGCGGTTGCTCGTGGAGGGGATCGCCGCCGGGCAGATCAGTTTGCGCGTTCAATCGCGGAACCGCTTGAGCAAATCGCCGTAGGCGTCAATCCTGCGGTCGCGCAGGAACGGCCAGATGCGGCGCACGTTCTCGCTGCGCGCCATGTCCAGCTCGACGATCATCAGTTCGCGTTGGTCGCTGGGGGCTTGCGCCAGGATTTCACCCTGCGGACCGGCGACGAAACTGGAACCCCAGAACTGCAGGCCGCGGCCGCCGTCGGGCGATTCCTCGAAACCGATGCGGTTGCATGCGGCCAGCGGTACGCCGTTGGCGACCGCATGGCCGCGCTGCACGGTGATCCACGCTTCGCGCTGGCGTGCTTTTTCCTCATCCGTGTCCGCCGGATCCCAACCGATCGCGGTGGGATACAGCAGGATTTCCGCACCGGCCAGCGCCATCAGCCGCGCGGCTTCCGGATACCACTGGTCCCAGCACACCAACACGCCGAGCTTGCCGATCGAGGTGGGAATCGGGTTGAAGCCGAGGTCGCCGGGCGTGAAGTAGAACTTTTCGTAGTAGGCAGGATCGTCGGGGATGTGCATCTTGCGATACGTGCCCGCGATCTGCGCGGAACGATCGAACACCAGCGCGGTGTTGTGATAAAGCCCGGCGGCGCGACGCTCGAACAGCGATGCGACCACCACCAGCTTCAGTTCTTCGGCGAGCCTGCCGATGCGCGCGGTCGACGCGCCGGGAATGGCCTCGCCGCGGTCGAATTCGCCCACGTCCTCGTGCTGGCAGAAGTACGGACCGTTGTGCAACTCCTGCAGCAACACCAGTTGCGCGCCGGCTTGCGCCGCCTCGCGCAGGCCCGCCTCGATGGCGTCGAGGTTGGCTTCGCGGCTGCCGCGATTGCGCTCCTGCAGGAGGGCGAGTTTGAGGGTTTTGTTCGCCATAGACTCGCAGTTTAGCGGCGCATTACAGACATCGTCATTCCGGGGCCGGCCGAAGGCCGGAACCCGGAATCTCCTGTTCGCGCAGAGCAGATTCCGGGTTCCGTTCGCGACGCGTCGCGAACGGCCCCGGAATGGCAGAATGTATTCTGTCGCGCTTGCAAGCAACGTCGCGTGGGCGCGTTCCTACGAAGCAACCACGCCTTCCGGCAATTGCATCGTCACGCAATGCAGGCTGCCGTTCTGCCAGATCAGCGGTCGGCAGGGGATCTGGACCACCTCGCGGCCCGGGTGCGCGGCTGCAATGATCCGGGCTGCGGTCGCATCGGCGGGATCGCCGTAGGCGGGTACCAGCACGCCGCCGTTGACGATCAGGTAATTGGCATACGACGCCGCAAGCCGGCGGCCTTCGTCCACGATGGGTTGGGCCCAGGGCAGTGCGTGCAGCGTGTAGGGCCTGCCTTCCGGTGTGCGCAGCGCTGCGAGTTCCTCGCGCATCGCGGCGAGCTCGGCGAAATGCGGATCGGCGGGATCGTCGCACGCCTGAAACACGATCGCGCCGTCCGGCGCGAAGCGCGCCAGCGTGTCGATGTGGGCGTCGGTGTCGTCGCCCTGCAGGTAGCCGCGATCCAGCCACAGCACGCGTCGAGCGCCGAGCGACTCGCACAACTGCCGCGACATCTCCTCGCGCGACTGCTCCGGGTGGCGCTGGTGCAGGCAGCGCCAGGTGGTGAGGATCGTGCCGCGGCCGTCGGATTCGATGGCACCACCTTCGAGCGCCCAGTCGTAGCGCGCACAGCCGGTGCCCGCGTGGAACACGTCCCGTTGCAAGAGGCCCGCGACCAGCGCATCGTCGCGCGAGCCCTCGAACTTGCCGCCCCAGCCGGTGAACCGGAAGTCCGCCAGACAAAATTGGAATTCCTCGTTTTCGGCACAGGGATGTGCCGACGACGAATCCGATTGTTGTTTATCGGGTTCGTCGAAGGCGAGTCCGGACATGTGCCGGACTCGCCGCGTCCGAGCCGCGGCAGGATGCCCGGTCTCGGACTTCAACGTCATCGGGCCGGAATCGCGCAGCCAGGTATCGTCGTAGGGAATTTCGATGAAGCCGATGCGCGAGAGATCCGCGCCCACCGAGCTCAGGAGGTCGGCCGCGCGTTCACGCACGGCCGGATCGGGCACGCACACCAGCGCACGCTCGAAGCGCGCGATCGCGGTCACGAGGGCGACGTAGCTGGATTCGGCCGCGAGCAGCCGCGGCCCCCAGTCGGTATCGGAATGCGGCCACGCGAGCAGCACCGCCGCCTGCGGTTCCCACTCCGCAGGCAGTCGAAAATGGGCTGCGGTCATTAGTTACTGAGGATGTGAATCGGGCGTGGTCAACACGCTGTGGATCACGTGATTGCGCTCGAAATACACGATGTAGTTGCTGTATTCCCAGCGATGGATCGGCGGGTGCCTGGGCGTGTCACCGCCGCGCGTTTCGAGCTTGCGGACAGGGGCGCCGTATTTGCGCTCGACCTGGGACATGGTCATGCCGCGCGGCGGCAAGTTCATGCCTTGCTCCTGCTTGACCTTCATCCGCACGCTTTCTGCGTGCGCGGGCGAGGGCACGGCAAACGGGGCAGTCGCGAACAGCAGCGCGGCAGCGAACAGCGAACGGGTCATGCGGGTCATGGCGTTTCACTCCCCCAGGCGCATTCGGCGCCGACCGGTGTGTTTTAGCAGAAGGCGGGGCAGCATTCCATGATCCGCCCGACATCCGTTCATCAACGAAAAAGGCCGCGCGGGGCGGCCTTTTCGAGGGTTGCGGTGACCCGCTCAGCGTTGCCGGGCTTTAAAGCGCGGGTTGCTCTTGCAGATCACGAACACCTTGCCGCGACGGCGCACGACCTTGCAGTCGCGATGCCGCTGTTTCGCGGACTTCAGGGACGAAAGCACCTTCACGGCGGACTCCTAAAAAGACGGTTCTGGCCAAAAACAAGTAGGAAAGTGTAGCCGGGCCAAAGGCTTGAGGCAAGCGTGACGGGGAGTCCACGGCCCGGGCGTATCCTTGGCGGTTTCCATGGCGCGAATCGGAGGATGGATCGTGGCAGACGGCAACCCCACTCTCGATCAGCAATGTATCAACACGATCCGGTTCCTGTCGGTGGACATGGTCCAGAAGGCTGACAGCGGCCACCCCGGCATGCCGCTGGGCGCCGCGCCGATGGGCTACGTGCTGTGGACGAAGTTCCTGAAGTTCAACCCGGCCAACCCGGGCTGGGCGGATCGCGACCGCTTCGTGCTCTCGGCCGGGCATGGTTCGGCGCTGCTCTACAGCCTGCTGTACCTGACCGGCTACGACGTGTCGCTGGACGACATCAAGCAGTTCCGGCAGTGGGGCAGCAAATGTCCCGGACATCCCGAGCGCGGCCACACGCCCGGAGTGGAAGTCACGACGGGCCCTCTGGGCCAAGGCTTCGCCAACGCGGTCGGCATGGCGATGGCGGAAGCGCAGCTCGCCGCGCGCTACAACCGCGACGGCCACAAGGTCATCGATCATTACACCTACGCGATCGCCAGCGACGGCGATCTGATGGAAGGCGTGGCTTCCGAAGCCGCCTCGCTCGCGGGGCACCTGAAGCTCGGCAAGCTGATCGTGCTGTACGACGACAATTACGTGACGCTGGCCGCGGGTACCGACATCACCTTTACCGAGGATCGCGCTGCGCGTTTCAATGCCTACGGCTGGCACGTGCAGACGATCGCCGACGGCAACGACACCGCCGCGATC
>DASSFA010000193.1:0-5887 GCA_035694895.1 Rhodanobacteraceae bacterium
GCGCAGTGCGGACAGGCGTAGGAGAACACCTCCACGATCGCCACCGGTCCGCTGGCCTGCTGCGTGCCCGCGATGCGCACGTACTGCTTGCCTTCGGTATAGCTGCCGTTGCCGCCCTTGGCACTGCTGCTCGCCGACGCCGGAGCGGAGACCGAGGCGCCGTCGGTGCCGTTGTGGGCCGAGCACGCCGCGGTCAACAGCAGGCCCGCGGCGAGGAGGGTTCCCGTGAGGATGCGTGCGCGGCGCGTGCTCATTGCTTCTTCGCCTGGCGTTCGAGGTTGATCAGGTAATTGGTGAGTTCGACCACCTGCTGCGGGCCGCCGGCCGATGCCATGTCGTAGCGCCACTTGCCGTCGACCACCATGGTCGGCGTGCCGGTCACGCCCAGCGCCTGCACCTCGGCATCGGCGCGCTTCATCTTCATGTTCACCGCGAACGAATTGGCGGTCGCGACGAACACGTCCGGCTTCACGCCGTACTTCGCGTAGAACTTCGCGATGTCGTTGATGCCGGGCAGCGGGTTCTTCATCCTGCCCGTCCTTGCATCGTAGGTCGCCAGTTCGCCGCCCGGCGCATGGATCGCCTTGAACATCGCGTCATGCGTCTTGGCTTCAACGCCCAGCGCCTGCGCCGCGAAGAACGCGCGCTGGAACACCGGGAAATCCTCGGCCGGGCTGAACGACACCGGCAGGTAGACCATCTGCGCATCCGGTGGCAGGTTCTTGGCGATCTGGTCGGCGTAGGGCAGGAAGCGGTAGCACACCGGGCAGGCGTAGGAGAAAACCTCCATCACCTCGATCTTGCCGGCGGGCACGGTGGTCGGCTGCTGCGGCTCGACGCGGAAGTAGTTCTTGCCTTCCACCCACTTCGCATCGATGGAGACCGGCGCCTGCGCGACAGCGACACCCGCGAAGGCGAGCAGGGAAAGAGAAAGCAGAACGCGCTTGATCATCGCGATTTCCTCGTTGGCAAACTCAAACCGGCAGTGTCGGCGCGCGCGCCTGAACGGCCATCGAAGCGTGGCCCGACCCGGCCATTCGCCCGGACACCGGGCGAATCCTGATCAAGATCGTTCGTGGTGAGAAAGGCTCACCACGAATGGCGACATCAATGCTTGCTGCTGCCGCTGGCCGGCTGCTCGGCCGCGGCGGCCTTCTCGTTCGCGCTCGCCTTGGCCGGCGCGGCTTCCGGACCGCTCACCTGTTCGCCCGGCTGCGCGGTATGCAGGCCTTCCACAGAACTGGCGACCGCGGCGATTTCGGCCGGGGTCAGGCGTTCGGCGATCGCCGGCATGATCTTCGCGTGCGGATCGCTGCCCCAGGAGTTGTCGCCGTCGTGCCAGCCCTGCAACTGCTTCTGCACGTAATCGGCGTGCTGTCCGGCGAGTTGCGGATACACCGCGCCCGGATTGCCATGGCCATCCGGGCCGTGGCAGGACATGCAGGCGGGCACGAGGCGTTCCGGATTGCCTTCGCGGAACAGCTTGCCGCCCGGACCGGCCAGCGCCTCGTCGGTCACGCCCGGCAGCGATTTCTGCGAAGCGAAATACGCGCCGATGTCATGCATGTCCTGCGGCGACAGCGGCGCGGCCATGCCTTGCATGATCGCGTTGACGCGCGAGCCGCTCTTGAAGTTCATCAATTGGCGGACGATGTAGCTCTCGTTCTGTCCGGCGAGCTTGGGGTACTGCGCGTCGGACGAATTGCCGTCCATGCCGTGGCAGGCGGCGCACGCGCCGGCCTTGGTCTGGCCGACCTTGGGATCGCCCGGCCTGGTCGGTACCGCTTCCAGCTTGGCCAGTTCCGCTGCGGCGCTGGCGTTGGCGGAAGTCGGCGCGGCAGTGCTGGACGGCGCGGCCGGGCTGGCGGCGGTTGCGTTCATCGGCGTCTTCACGGGGCCTGCCGAAGGCGGGGTCGCTTCGCGCGGCGTCTTCGGCGCGAGCGTCTTGGAACTGGTGGTACGGGAGGGAGTCTTCGACGCCGGAGGATTCGCCACCATCTGGGCGGAGGCGACGCCACTTACAATCAGCACGGCGACCAGGGCAAGTGCTTGCCGGAAACGCATACTTTGTTCTCCCGGATACTGTTGAGGCGCCGAAGGCGCCGCGACGCAACCGCGGGATTATCCCTGCACCTCTCGAAGTGGTCAAACCTTGTCCCGGCCATGGATTGGCCGGGAACCAGTCGCAGGGACGCAAAAAATTTCACCATGCAATCCAAAGCAGAACACAACCCGTTGGGCGGCGCGCGATTCCTGCTCGCCGCGCACGAAGCCCGGCAACTGCCGCAGGATGCGGGCGGCGAGGTCGCCTTCGCCGGCGTGTCCAATGCCGGCAAGTCCAGCGCGCTGAATGCGCTGGTCGGCCATGCCGCGTTCGCGCGCACCAGCAAGACGCCCGGGCGCACCCAGCAGATCGTCGTTTTCGAATTGCCGGACGGTTGTCGCCTGGTCGACCTGCCCGGCTATGGTTATGCCAAGGTGCCGGAGGCGATGCGCGAACACTGGCGCGTCGCGATCGACGCGTACCTGCACGAGCGCAAATCCCTGCGCGGGCTGGTGCTGATCGCCGACGTGCGCCACGCCCTGAAACCCCACGACCGGCAGATGCTGCGCTTCTGCGCGGAGATCGGCCTGTCGTGCGTCGTTCTGCTCAGCAAGGCCGACAAGCTTTCGCGCGCGCAAGCGCTCACCGCGCAACGCAAAGTGGAGGACGAGATCGCCAGATCGGCATGGAATGCACGCACGATCCTCTTTTCCGCCAACGCGAAAACGGGCGTGGAAGAAGCGCGGGCAGCGGTGATGGATATGCTTGTCTAGGAGCGCGTGCGCGCGACCGGGTGTAGCGTGCACCCTGGCTACGTTCGCGCCGGGCGTAGTGAGCGAAGCGAGCGGAGTCGAAGCGCCGTCCACCCTTCGATCTCATCCATTCGAATGAGGCCTACGCTCAGGGGCGAACGGTCGGGGTTCCCCCGCTTCGCAAAAATTTCAAGACCGGCCCGTTTGCAAATCCAGCGACGCGTCCCCATTCTGCGGCGATCATCAACAACGGAAGCGCGCATGTCAGGTCCCAGCCACGTCGAGAAGACCCCGATCGAGCATCGCGCGCAACTGGTGGACTACCTGGCCTCCGGTTCGCGGCCGGCGGAGCAGTGGCGCATCGGCACCGAGCACGAGAAGTTCGTGTTCCGCACCGACGACCTGCGCCCGCCGACGTACGAGGGCGAACGCGGCATCCGTGCGCTGCTGGAAGGCATGGCGCATTGCGGATGGGAGCTGGTGCGCGAACACGACCTGCCGATCGCGCTCTCGCGCGGCATGGCGTCCGTCACCCTGGAGCCGGCCGGCCAGCTCGAACTTTCCGGCGCGCCGGTCGAATCCATCCACGACACCTGTTGCGAGGTGCAGGAGCACCTGCGCGACGTGCATGAAACGGCGAGCCGGTTGGGGCTGGGCATCCTCGGCATGGGCTTCCAGCCGAAGTGGAAGCGCGAGGAGATGCCGTGGATGCCCAAGGGCCGCTACAAGATCATGCGCGAGTACATGCCCAAGGTCGGCTCGCTCGGCCTGGACATGATGACCCGCACCTGCACGGTGCAGGTCAACCTCGATTTCGCCAGCGAAGCGGACATGGTGAAGAAGTTCCGCGTCTCGCTGGCGCTGCAGCCGATCGCGACCGCGCTGTTCGCCGATTCGCCGTTCACCGAAGGCAAGCCCAACGGCTATCTCTCGTATCGCTCGCACATCTGGACCGACACCGATCCGGACCGCACCGGCATGCTGGATTTCGTGTTCGATGACGGCTTCGGCTTCGAGCGCTACACCGATTACCTGCTGGACGTGCCGATGTACTTCGTCTACCGCAAGGGCGGATACATCGATGCTGCCGGTTTGTCCTTCCGCGATTTCCTCGATGGCAAGCTCTCCGTGCTGCCGGGCGAGAAACCGACGCTGCGCGACTGGTCGGACCACATGACCACAGCCTTCCCGGAAGTGCGGCTGAAGAAATACCTCGAGATGCGCGGTGCCGACGGCGGTCCGTGGAACCGGCTGTGCGCATTGCCGGCGTTCTGGGTCGGCCTGCTCTACGACGATGCCGCGCTGGATGCGGCGTGGGATCTGGTGAAGGACTTCACGATGGAAGAGCGCCATGCCCTGCGCGACGGGGTGCCGAAGCACGCGCTGAAACTGCCGTTCCGTGGCGGCACCGTGCGCGAGCTTGCGCTGGAAGCGCTGAAGATCGCCGGGCAGGGCCTGAAGCGCCGCGCTCGCCACAATGCCAACGGCGCGGACGAAACCATGTTCCTGCACCCGCTGATCGAATTCGCCGAGGCCAACCAGACCCCGGCCGAGCGCAAGCTGGAGCTGTTCCGCACCGAATGGAACGGCAGCGTGGATCCGGTGTTCCGCGAGTTCGCGTATTGAGCTTTGTAGTAAGCGTGCGCTTCGCGCATGGCGGGAGGGGATGGCGTGCGCTCTGCGCACGACCGGTGCATTCTTCGTGGGAGCCTGCTTGCAGGCGAGCGCCTTTGCCTTTGTAGGAGCGCGCCTGCGCGCCTGTGCCCGTAGAGCCTGCTCGCAGGCCGCCTTGCTTTTGTAGGAGCGCGTCTGCGCGCGACCACGGAGCTATTGGCCAACGGACTGCGCTTTCAAAAAATCTCCGCCACGCAACAGCGCAGGCTGCCGCCGGCTTTCTCGATCTCGTCCAGCGGCACCGTGCCGATGCGGAAGCCCCATGACCCAAGCTGCGCGCGCTGCGCTTCGGTCAGCGCATCGGCGGCGCGTTCGCTCATCCACACGCGATCCCCGCTCAGCGCAATCGCGTTGCCCGCGTAGGCGCGCTTCTGCTCCGGCGTCAGCCAGATCGCGCGCTCGCCATGTGCAGCCGCGATCGCGCGCGCCGCGGCCGGATCGCGGAAGCCGTCCTCGGCGATGATCGCCGCGCGCCCGGCCAGCGAAGTCAGCACCACGTTGGTGTGGTACTCGCCCTCTGCCAGATCGAAGCAGAACATCAGCCGCAAGCCGAACGCCTCGTGCATCGCGCGCGCACCATTCATGTCGCAGCGCTCGCTCAAGCCGCAGTAGCCGATGCCGCGCGTGTGATCGATCACCAGGGAACCGGTGAGTTCGGCCACGCAATCACTTCGCTGCGAGAGATCGGTTTCGGCGTAGCCCAGCACGTCGCGGAAGAACCCGCGGATGTCATCGCGCTGCGCTTCGCGTTGCCGCACTGCGTGCCGCATGCGGCCGACGATCAGCCTGCCTTCCGCGGTGGCGAACACGTTGTTGGGGAACATCGCATCCGGCGTGGACGCGTCGCCCGGAAACACCACCACCGGCACGTCCTCGCGCAGCGCCTGCGCCAGCGCGGCGTGTTGCGCCAGCGCGCGCTGTACATCGAACACGCTTTCCATCTGCATGTAGCGGTTGTCGCGCGCTGATTCCGCCGCCAGCCCGTCTGCCGCCGGCGCAACCATGAATGCCGCGCGTGCCGAGGCGCGCGCATCGGGCAACGGCGGAAGCTCGGCGAGCGCGGAGAGGAAGGCGGTGGGAGAGGTGAGGATCATCGGATTTCTGTATGTGGCAAACTCGCCGAAGTCAAAGAAGCTGAGAATCAATGACGATGCGCACAGAGCCAATCACCTTTTCCATGGCACTCAAATTGAAGGCGAACAAGGTCGTGCAAGCTGGTGCCATCGATGTCGCTCTTAATTGCGATACGAACCTATTTATAGACCCTTGTCTTTTGGCGGACTCCAAAGATAAGGAGTTCGCAAGGTGCGCAAGGGCGGCTTATGAAAAGCGATTTTCGACAATAGTAGAGCTTCTCTCACAATCACATTCGGAGGGGGATTTTGCGTGGCGAAGCGCCGAGCGGCTATTCGTTTTT
>DASSFA010000194.1:0-9060 GCA_035694895.1 Rhodanobacteraceae bacterium
GTTTATGGGCAAGAGGTCCAAAACCAAAAGACGGCGCTTCGCGCCGGTCGTGAGCACGCTCGCTCCTACAAGAGCGGTCGCGCGCAGGCGCGCTCCTACAGGATGCCGAGCACCGCTTCGGGCGGCCGGCCGATGGCGGCCTTGCCGTTGGCGATCACGATCGGGCGCTGGATCAGGATCGGGTGAGCGACCATCGCCGCGATCAATTCCTCGCGCGTGAGCGACGGATCGTCCAGATTCAGTTCCGTGTACTCGGATTCATCGCGGCGCATCAGATCGCGCGGTTGCATGCCGAGCAGATCGAGCACGCGCGAAAGTTCGCGTGCATCGGGCGGATTCTCGCGGTAATCGATCACGGTCGGTTCGATGCCGCGCTCGTGCAGCAGTTCCAGCGTGCCGCGCGATTTCGAGCAGCGCGGGTTGTGCCAGATCGCCACGTTCCCGGCCATGTTCATCCATTCCTCTGCGGGCGACCGCCACCGCCGCGATTGGGACCGCGGCCACGGGAAGCATTTCCGCCGCCTGGGCCACGTGGACGTCCGTCGCGCTGGCCCGGTTGCGGACGTCCGCGACCGCCACGCGAGTCGTTGCGTGTCTCGCCGGCGAACCAGGTGCGCACGGACGGCAGTTCCTGGCCCGGGGCCACGCCGCGGCGGTTCTTCTTGCGTTTGCGCTGCGGATTCTCCGGACGCGCGATGTTGCCGTTGACCTCGCGGCCCGGTGGGCCGCGGCGACGCTTGCCGCGACCAGGCGCGAAATCATCGGGACGCACGCGATCGAAGGCGGTCAGCTCGCGTGCCTCGTGGTGATGCACGCCGGTCCAGGCTCTGGCGTTTTCGGCGGGGCGCACCTCGGTGACGGCGCGACGCGCACTGCTGCGCTGGTGCAGCACGGGTTTCAGGGTGAGCGTGGGCTGCGGTGCGCCGGCACCGGCCAGTTCGCGCAGCGCGGTGACGCCTTCGGCGGAAAGCGGCTCATGCTGGCCGGGACGCAGGCCGCGCGGCAGAACCACGTTGCCGTAGCGGATGCGCTTCAGCCGGCTGACCAGGAAACCCTGGCTGTCCCACAGTCGCCGCACTTCGCGGTTGCGGCCCTCGTGCAGCACCACGCGGAACCACTGGTGGCTGCCGTCGCCGCGATTGACGACATGGATCTCGTCGAACTTCGCCGGGCCGTCTTCGAGTTGCACGCCGGCCTTCAGTTTCGCGAGCGTTTCGTCAGCCACTTCGCCGTGCACGCGGCAGAGGTATTCGCGTTCGATTTCGCGGCTGGGATGCATCAGGGCATTGGCAAGTTCGCCGTCGGTCGTCAGCAGCAGCAGGCCGGTGGTGTTGGTGTCGAGGCGCCCGATCGCGATCCAGCGCGAGCCGCGCAGCGCGGGCAGGTGCTCGAACACGGTGGGGCGTCCTTCCGGGTCGTCGCGAGTGGTCAGCTCACCTTCCGGTTTGTGATAGAGCATCACCTCGGCGTTGTCGCGGGTATCGGTGGCGACCACGAACTGCTTGCGATCCAGCTCCACGCGATCGCCCGCGTGCACGCTGGAACCGGTCTGCGCGGGCGCGCCGTTGACGAGCACCTCGCCGTTGGCGATGCGTTCTTCCAGCATGCGCCGCGAGCCCAGGCCGGCATTGGCCAGCACCTTGTGCAGGCGTTCTTCCAGAGCGCCGTTTGCACCGTCGCCGCGCTTCAGGCTGAGTACGCCGCGAGCGTTCATGCTTCGCTCTCCGCCGAGAGTTCGTCGCGTGTTTCGCCAGGCTCTTCGTCACCGGTGGGCACAAGAACATCTTCCGCATCGGCCACTTCAGGAGCGTCCACGCCGGCCACCAGCGAGAGCTGCGGCTCGATGTCTTCCAGGTCGCGGATCTCCGCGAGAGTCGGAAGCTGGTCGAGCGATTTCAGGTTGAAGTAATCGAGGAAGTTGCGGGTAGTACCGAACAGTGCCGGCTTGCCGGGCACGTCGCGGTAACCCACCACGCGAATCCATTCGCGCTCCTCCAGCGTGCGCATGATGCTCGATGCCACCGACACGCCGCGAATCTGCTCGATCTCGCCGCGCGTGATCGGCTGGCGATAGGCGATCAGCGCCAGGGTTTCCAGCAGCGCGCGCGAATATTTCGTCTGGCGCTCGCTCCACAGCCTCGCCACCCACGGATGCACGTCCTCGCGGACCTGGTAGCGGAAACCGGAGGCGACTTCGACCAGTTCGACCCCGCGGCCTTCGCATTCATGGCCGAGCGCTTCCAGTGCCTGCGCCAGCTCGGAATGCGTGACTGCTTCCTCTTCGGCGAACAGCGCGCCGAGCATGGCCACGGTCAGCGGTTGCTGCGCGGCGAGCAGGGCGGCCTCGACGATCTTCTTCAATTTGTCCTGTTCCACTTAAGTCTCACCTTGAGCGCCTTGCACGGCGCGCGTGAAAACAAAAAACATCTGTCCGCAAAAGGTGCGAGAGACGCGGATCCGATTCGAGCAGCCAACGCTTCCCTTCGCGTTGCGTTCTTCGCGGGTGAACTCGTTCCGCTCTTCTCGGGAGCGGATCATTCCGTCGCTTCGGTGGCGCGCGCCTTCAGGTAGATCGCCGCCAGCGGCGCTTCCTGCACGATCTCGACCAGGCGATCCTTGGCCAGCTCCAGCAGCGACAGGAACGTCACCACCACGCCGAGCCGGCCTTCGCTGACGTCGAACAGCGACTCGAAGCGATGGAAAGCGCCGTCGCCGAGCGCGCGCAGCACCTCGCCCATGCGCTGGCGTACCGACAACGGTTCGCGCTCGACTGCATGGTGGCCGAACAACTCGGCACGTTTCAGCACGTCGCGCAGCGCCAGCAGCATTTCGCGCATGTCCACCGGTGGCGGCAGCTTCACGACTTGCCGATCCGGCACGAACGCGTAGGCCGGATCGGTATCGCGCTCCATGCGCGGCAGCGTGTCCATGTCCTCGGCCGCCTTCTTGAAGCGCTCGTATTCCTGCAGGCGCCGCACCAGTTCGGCGCGTGGATCTTCTTCCGCCCCTTCTTCCGAAGGCGGCCGCGGCAGCAACAGCCTCGACTTGATCTCCGCCAGGATCGCGGCCATGACCAGGTATTCGGCCGCGAGCTCCAGGCGCAGCTCGCGCATCACCTCGATGTATTCCATGTACTGCCGGGTTATCTCGGCGACCGGGATGTCGAGGATTTCCAGGTTCTGCCGGCGGATCAGGTACAGCAGCAGGTCCAGCGGACCTTCGAAGGCTTCGAGGATGACTTCCAGCGCGTCAGGCGGGATGTACAGATCCTGCGGCATCTGCAACACCGGCTGCCCACGCACCACCGCCAGCGGCATTTCCTGCTGCTGCGGCGATTGCATCGGCGCCACCGGTGCGGTGGCGGATTCGCTCTCCGCGGAGATCGCTTCGGCTTGCGCTGCTTGGGTGCTCATCCGGCACTGATCATGACAAAGGGAACAACGTCATTCGGGCGCGCATCCCGGACTCTGCTCGCCGGGTGCTGGCATTGATTCTTGCGACTGCACGGCTGGTCATACGCGCGCCATGGCACACGCTCGCGAACCGCGTTCGCGCGAAGACTTCGTCGTATCGGGTCGCCGTTTGGGCGAGGACTTCAGCGTGCGTGGCGGGCGGCTTCTCGCCATCCCGTTTCCCACTCGATGGAACTAGATTACGAGGCCACGCGGAACAAGTCCAGTGGCCGGCGCACGCGGTTAAGATTCGAATCCATGCGCGCCATCCTGCACGTGGACATGGATGCCTTCTATGCTTCGGTCGAGCAATACGACCGGCCGGAGCTGCGCGGGCGTCCGGTGATCGTCGGCTTTCCCGCCCAACGCAGCGTGGTGCTGACCGCCAGCTACGAGGCGCGTCCGTTCGGCGTGCGTTCGGCCATGCCCAGCACGCAGGCCCAGCGATTGTGTCCGCATGCGATCTGGGTGGCGCCGCGCATGGCGCGTTACCGAGAGGTTTCGGCGCGGGTGTTCGAGGTCTTCGCGGAAGTGACGCCGGTGATCGAGGGCCTGTCCCTCGACGAGGCGTTCCTGGACGTCACCGCGAGCCTGCGGCTGTTCGGCGGGATCGAGCCGATCGGCCGCAAGCTCAAGGCCGACATTCGCACGCGCACGGGTCTCGCCGCTTCCATCGGCACGGCCCACAACAAACTGCTTGCGAAACTCGCCAGCGAGCTGGGCAAACCTGACGGTTTGTTGCACATCATGCCCGATCGCGTCCGCACCGTGCTCGATCCGTTGCCGGTCGGGCGCTTGTGGACCGTGGGCAGGCAGGCCCAGGCCGCGTTGCAAGGCATCGGCATCCGGACGATAGGCGACCTGCGCCGGGCCGATCCCGGCCGGCTCGGTCGAGCGCTGGGCCGCGATGCGACCCGGCTGCAGGCGCTGGCGCGCGGCGAGGACGAGCGCCCGGTGGAGCCGGACGCGAAAGAAAAATCCATCGGCTCCGAAACCACTTTCGCGCAGGACCTCGAAACTTTCGAGCAGGCGGCGGCATGGTTGCTGAGGCTTTGCGAGAAGGTCGCGGCGCGTACCCGGCGGGCCGGCCTGCGCGGCCGGGTCGTGCATTTGAAGTTGCGCGAGCCGCCGTTCCTCACCCATAGCCGGCAGGCGACCCTGCCGGCACCGACCGATGCCACAGCCGAGATCAATCTCGTGGCCCGCGACTTGCTAGAAAGTTGGTGGCAAATCGGCGGGGGGCGCAGGCTGCGTTTGCTGGGAGTGAGCCTGGGCGGTTTCGAGACGACGGCACAGCAGGATCTGTTCGCGCGTGACGCGGACGTGGCCGACAGCGTGCAGGATCGCATCAACGCCCGGTTCGGCGAAGGAAGTCTGGTGCGGGGGCGCGCGCTGCCCGGACCCAAGGCGGGTTGAGGGGTGAGGTTGTTTGAACCGTGCAGGCAGGAATGCCTGTTTTCGCGCGTGGCTGGCAGCGCGCGCCAAGAATGCGGGCAGGATGACCGCTTCCTGCGCGAGACGTGCAAAAGGACACTCATGAACGTAGCGGATGAGGATCAGGCACGGCCGAGGCCCCGCGCCACCGGGCTTCGGCACGCACGCATGAAGAGCCAGGTCGCGGTGCTGATGAGCCGGCGCGGCGACGTGTGGGCGACCGAGCTGGAAGACATTTCCGCCACCGGCGCCTTGCTCGCGCGTCCGCCGAGCTGGAAGGGCGAGCCCGGCGAGCTCTGGGTGCTGGACATGCTGTTCCAGGAGGACCTCAACATCCATCTGGAAGCGCGTGTCGTGCGCGTTTCCGGGGACCGCATCGGCTTCGCATTCGCGCGCATTCCGGAAGACAAGCAGACGCCGCTTTGGGAACTGCTGGGCGGGTATGCGGATGCGTTGGAACCTTGGGCTGAGTGAGCGGTTACTTCTTCGGATACGCCGTACCGTCCTTGTGCGCGTAATGTCCGACCTTGCTGTCGATCTGCATGTCGATGTCGGAGTAGGTGCACACGTCATCGTCGCTGCGGGTTCCGACTTCGAGAACCGTGGCCGGCGCGTTCGTACGGTTGATCAGGTGATGCCCGTTTCCGCTGTTCTTTGCGAATGCGGCGCAATCGCCCGCGCGCAGGATCGTCTCTCCGCCGTCTTCCACCAGCACCACTTCGCCTGAAACCACCCATACGAATTCGTCGTGGCCCGAGTGCCAGTGGCGCTGGCTGGACCAGGCGCCTGGTGCCAGCTCCAGCAGGTTCACGCCAAAATCGCTGATGCCACCGGCGTCGCCCAAGGCACGGCGCACGCGCGAGAGGCACGGCTCGTCGAACGGTGCCGGATACGAGGTGCCGGTACGGCGGCGGATCGAATCAACATCAAGCTTTGGCACGCTTCTTCTCCTCGTCGCGCAGTTCGCGCCGCAGGATCTTGCCGACATTGCTCTTGGGCAGCGAATCGCGGAACTCGATGTACTTCGGCCGCTTGTAGCCGGTCAGCTCGTCGTGGCAGTACTGCTTCAGCGCGGCTTCGGTGAGCGCGGGGTCCTTCTTCACCACGAACAGCTTCACCACCTCGCCGGAATGTTCGTCCGGCACCCCGATCGCCGCGACTTCCAGCACGCCGGGATGGTGCGCGACCACGTCCTCGATCTCGTTCGGATACACATTGAAACCGGACACCAGGATCATGTCCTTCTTGCGGTCCACGATGTAGAAGAAGCCGCGCTCGTCCATGCGCGCGATGTCGCCGGTGCGCAGCCAGCCGCCATGGATCAGCACCTTGGCGGTCTCGTCCGGACGGTTCCAGTAGCCCTTCATCACCTGCGGACCGCGCACGCACAGCTCGCCCGATTCGCCGCGCGCGACCTCGTTGCCGGCGTCGTCCAGCAAGCTCAGATCGGTGGAGGGCAGCGGCAGGCCGATCGAGCCGCTGTATTCCTTGATGTCGAGCGGGTTGGCCGTCGCCACCGGCGAGGTCTCGGTCAGGCCATAACCTTCGATCAGGGGAACGCCGGCCAGCGCCTTCCAGCGCTCGGCCACCGCGCGCTGCACGGCCATGCCGCCGGCCAGCGCGAACTTCACGTTGGAGAAGTCCTCGCGCGAAAGGTCCGGGCAATTCGCCAGGGCGTTGAACAGCGTGTTGACGCCGGTGATCGCGCTCCAGCGATTCTTCTTCAGCACCTTGACGAAGGCCGGGATGTCGCGCGGATTGACGACCAGGATGTTCTCGCCTCCGAAGTGCATCATGAAGAGCGCATTCACCGTCAGCGAGAAGATGTGGTACAGCGGCAGCGCGGTAATGATCTTCTCTTCGCCGTGCGTGAACAGGTCGCCCACCCAGGCCGCCAGCTGCAGCGTGTTCGCCACCATGTTGCCGTGGCTGAGCATCGCGCCCTTGGCCACGCCGGTGGTGCCGCCGGTGTATTGCAGGAAGGCGAGATCGTCGTGGCCCAGCGATACCTGCGGCACCGGAAGCGCGGCGCCGCGCTTCAACAGATCCACGAAGCAAACGTGGTCCGGGATGTCCCAGCGCGGCACCATCTTCTTGAGGTGCCTCACGGCGAGGCTCATCAGCGGGCCCTTCGGGAAGCCGAGCAGGTCGCCGATGGAGGTGACGACGATGGTTTCGACCGGCGTCTCGTGGCGCACGGACGCCAGCGTCGCGGCGAAGTTCTCCAGCACCACGATCACTTTCGCGCCGGAGTCGCGCAGCTGGTGCTCCAGCTCGCGCGCGGTGTAGAGCGGGTTGACGTTGACCACGGTGCAACCGGCGCGCAGCGTTCCGAACAGCGCAACCGGATACTGCAGGAGGTTCGGCATCATGATCGCGACGCGATCGCCCTTGCCGAGTTTCAGCTCGCCCGAAAGCCAGGCAGCGAACCGCGCGCTGAGGCGATCCAGTTCCGCGTAGCTCATGCTCTTGCCGAAGCTCGAGAACGCCGGGCGCCGCGGAAAACGCGCGCAGGTTTCCTCGAACATCGCCACCAGCGAGGGGTAGGCTTGCGCGTCGATCTCTCGGGGCACGCCCTGCGGGTAGCTGGCGAGCCAGGGACGTTCGCTGCTGGCGATCATTGGTTCTCCCGGTGCAGGCGTCGGGGTCGTGTTCATCGCGCGATTGGAACATGCGCAGGAAAAATGGCAAGCTGCAATGCAGCGAGGGAGGCGATGGCATGGGATCGGGTTTGCTGCGCAATCGCGCAATTCGAAGCGTCGCGATGCTCGCATTGCTGGCCCTGCTGCCCGCCGTGTCCGCGTGCCACCATGGCAGCGACGAAGACCAGGTGCGGCAGGCGATTGCCTCCGCCGCGACCGCAGCGCGCGACAATGACGCGGATGGCGTGCTGGCACAGGTCAGCGATGATTTCGTCGGCAACGATGGCGAACTGGATCGGCACGGCTTGAAGCGGATGCTCATCGTGCGTGCATTCCGGCGCGACAGCACCGGCGTGCTGGTCGGTCCGGTTTCGGTCGAACACCAGGGCGATCGCCTGATCGCGACTTTCACCCTGACGCTCACGGGTGGCAGGCCCGGCAGCCTGCTGCCCGATCAGGCCGACGTGTTCGCGATGACGACCGCATGGCGCCGCGAAGATCATCGGTGGAAGTGTTACAACGCAACGTGGTCGCGCTGAACGGCGCCGCTGGTGATCGCTGTAGGAGCGCGCCTGCGCGCGCCCCCAGAGTTCTTTACCATGGATGGCAGCTCCAGTCGCGCGCAGGCGCGCTCCTACCTTCACTCCTTGCGCCGAGCCTCGCCAACCACGACACTCGCCGAACAGGAGACCGGTTCGCAGCCGGTGGGCACAGGGGAACATCGTGGCGGACGGGCAGGGTTTCTTTGAGGAACTGAAGCGCCGCCAGGTTTGGCGGGTGGCGATCGCCTACGCCGTTGCCGGCTGGCTGCTGATCCAGGTCGCCACGCAGGTCTTTCCGTTCTTCAATATCCCCAACTGGTCGGTGCGGCTGACCGTGCTGCTGATCGTGATCGGCTTTCCGATCGCGGTCGTGCTGGCGTGGGCTTTCGAGATTACGCCCGAAGGCGTGCGTCGCACCGTGCCCGCGCATTCGCCGGATGCGCGCGTAGCACACGAGACGCACGCGGTTGCTCGCAAGCTCAACACCATCATCATCACGGTTTTGATCCTGGCGGTTGCGCTGCTGGGTTGGCGGCTGCTGATGCTGCGGCAAGCCAAGACGGCACCGCAACCCCAAACCCTCGCCGCGACCCAGGCGCAATCCGCCAACCAGACCACGGTGCCCGCTTCCAGTGCAGCGGTGGCTTTCAACCCACCGGTCGGCACGCTGGCGGTGCTGCCCTTCACCAACCTCAATGGCGACCCGAAGCAGCAGTACTTCAACGATGGCATCACCGAGGAACTCACCAACGCCTTGGGCCAGAACACCGCGCTGACGGTGATCGCGTGGAACACCGCATCCAGATACCGCAACAGCAGCAAATCACCCGGCGCGATCGGCGCGGCGCTCAATGTCGCCACCCTCCTGTACGGCAGCATCGAGCGCGAGAACGGCATGGTGCGGGTCATTGCTGAACTGGTGGATACCCGCACTGGCAAGCAGCTCTGGTCGGATCATTACGATGATTCGCTGGCCAACATCTTCCAGGT
>DASSFA010000195.1:0-8022 GCA_035694895.1 Rhodanobacteraceae bacterium
TGGCGGCCAGGCGGTTTCGGCCGGCAACATCATCGTGCGTCAGCGCGGCACCCAGTTCCATCCGGGTACGGGCGTCGGCCTGGGCCGCGACCACACGTTGTTCGCGCTGGTGGACGGCAAGGTCGAGTTCAAGACCCACGGTCCCAAATCGCGCCGCACCGTGAGTGTAGTCAGCGAGTAATCCGCGGATCGCCACGTTTGCGACAGAGCCCCGCCACGCGCGGGGCTTTTCGTATGTGGGGGTAGGGACGAGTAGCGAGGGCGCAAGCCCGTCATGATTTCGCGACTGACCAGTCCGTTTTAACCGGTATTCTTGTCATCATTCCTTCTGCGGTCGCGATTTTTGCGCCCTCACTACTCACCCCTCGCCCCTCGCTCATGAAATTCGTAGACGAAGCCATCATCAAGGTGCAGGCCGGCGACGGCGGGAACGGTTGCGCCAGCTTCCGGCGCGAGAAGTTCATTCCCTTCGGCGGGCCGAACGGCGGCGACGGCGGCGATGGCGGCAACGTCTGGCTGGTCGCGGACGAGGGCCTGAACACGCTGGTGGATTTCCGCCACCAGCGCTCGTTCCGAGCGCAGCGCGGCGAGAACGGCATGGGCAGCGACATGTACGGCCGCGGCGGCGAGGACAAGGAGATCCGCGTGCCGGTCGGTACGGTTGTCACCAATCTGGACAGCGACGAGGTGATCGGCGACTTGACCGAGAACGGCCAGCGCCTGCTGGTCGCGCGCGGGGGCAAAGGCGGCCTCGGCAACATCCATTTCAAGAGCTCGGTCAATCGCGCGCCGCGCAAGGCCACGCCCGGCACGCCCGGCGAAATGCGCGAGCTGAAGCTGGAATTGAAGGTGCTGGCCGATGTCGGCTTGCTGGGCTTTCCGAACGCCGGCAAGAGCACCTTCATTCGCGCGGTTTCCGCGGCGACGCCGCGCGTTGCCGACTATCCGTTCACCACGCTGCAACCGCACCTGGGCGTGGTGCGTTCAGGCCCGGACCAGAGCTTCGTGGTCGCCGACATCCCGGGCCTGATCGAGGGCGCGGCAGAAGGCGCAGGCCTGGGCGTGCAGTTCCTGAAGCACCTGGCGCGCACCAGCCTGTTGCTGCACCTGGTGGACATCGCACCGATGGATGGCGCCGACCCGGTCGAGCAGGTGCGCGCGATCGAGGGCGAGCTGCAGCGCTTCGATCCGGAACTGCTGGCGCGACCGCGCTGGCTGGTGCTCAACAAGATGGACCTGGTCGCGCCGGAAGAACGCGACGCGCTGGCGAAGAGCGTCGTCGATCGCCTGCAGTGGAGCGCGCCCTGGTTCGCGGTTTCCGCGGCCAACCGCGAAGGCACGCGCGAGGTCGCGCTCGCGGCTCAGCGATTCTTCGACGAGCAGAAGGCACTCAAGGCGGACGGCTTCAATCAGGGGCAGCCCCAACAATGAGCAGGTGCGCGACGCACATGCCCCCTTCAGCCCTTCGGGCAGCTTCCCCCGCAAGCGGGGGAAGCGAGTATCGGAAGCGTTTTTCACTGAACCCTTCCCCCGTTTACGGGGGAAGGTGCCGGCAGGCGGATGGGGGCAATTCCAAGGGTGAAAGCGATACAACAAAAAAACCGGCCAAGGCCGGCTTATTTTTGCGCTCGTCCATGAGCGCGAAGATCAACCAGCGGACATCCCTGTCCGCACTTTTCAAATGGTCAGCCCAGGGCCTGGATCTTGGCGCTCAGGCGGCTCTTGTGGCGCGCGGCCTTGTTCTTGTGGATCAGGCCGTGATGGGCGTAGCGGTCCATCACCGGCTCGGCGGCCTGGTAGGCGGCCTGCGCCGCGGCCTTGTCCTTGG
Organism: Rhodanobacteraceae bacterium; assembly: GCA_035694895.1. GTDB lineage: Bacteria > Pseudomonadota > Gammaproteobacteria > Xanthomonadales > Rhodanobacteraceae > 66-474. The sequence goes on from DASSFA010000195.1 coordinate 1,829, forward strand.
CTTCGATCGCCTTCAGCACCTTGCGGATCGAGGAGCGCAGCATCGAGCGCTGGCTGGCGTTGCGCATGCGGCGCACTTCGGACTGCCGGGCGCGCTTCTTGGCGGACTTGATGTTGGCCACGGGTTGAAACTCCGGAAAGGGGCGAGAAAAAGACTGGCAAGTATGCGGGCCGCGACGGAGCGAGTCAAGTTTTGTAGGCTGGATCAAGCCGTCGCAGACGGCGGATCCGGCGCTGTGCGCCTTGATCTGCCCTACCTGGGCTCGCCTTTTCAAGTCCCGGGCCCCGAGTCCCGAGTCCCGCCCCCATGAAGCGCCCCAGCATGCTGCGCGGGCTGCTGTCCTTCAGCTCGATGACCATGGTATCCCGCGTGCTCGGGCTGGCGCGGGATGTCGCGATGAGCCACGTGTTCGGGGCCAGCGCGGCGACCGACGCGTTCGTGATCGCCTTCCGCATCCCCAATTTCATGCGCCGGCTATTCGCGGAGGGCTCGTTCAGCACCGCCTTCGTGCCGGTCTTCACGGAGGTGAAGGAAACCCGCAGCCACGAGGAACTGAAGGATCTCGCTTCGCGCGTGGCCGGCACCCTCGGCGGCGTGCTGCTGGTGATCACCGCGCTGGGGCTGATCTTCGCGCCGCAGGTGGCGACAGCGTTCGATCCGGGTGCGCTGAGGAATCCCGAAGAACTCGCACTCACCGCCGACCTGCTGCGGCTGACTTTCCCGTTCCTGCTGTTCGTGTCGCTCACCGCGCTCTCGGGCGGCATCCTCAACAGCTTCCACCGGTTCGCGCTCCCGGCGGTCACGCCGGTGATCCTGAACATCTGCATGATCGCCGGCGCGCTGTGGCTCGCGCCGATGCTGCGCGTGCCCATCCTGTCGCTCGGCTGGGCAGTGCTGGTCGCCGGTGCCCTGCAACTGCTCTTCCTGCTGCCGGCGGTCCGACGGCTGAACCTGCTCTCATTGCCGCGCTGGGGCTGGAGCCACCCCGGCGTGCGCCGGATCATGCGGCTGATGGTACCGACCCTGTTCAGCTCGTCCATCTCGCAGCTCAACCTGCTGCTCGACACGATCGTGCTGTCGCTGCTGATCACCCGCTCGCAAACGTGGATCTACCAGGCCACGCGTTTCCTCGAATTGCCGCTGGGCGTGTTCGGCGTGGCACTCGGGACGGTGATCCTGCCGGCGCTATCGCGGCATTACGTCAAGGCCGATCGCGAAGGGTTTTCGAAAGCGCTCGACTGGGCGCTGCGTACCACGCTGCTGATCGCGCTGCCCGCGATGTTTGCGTTGATGCTGCTGGCCGAGCCGGTCGTTGCGACCTTCTTCCAGAACGGCCAGTACACCGCGTTCGACACCCACATGACGGCCATGGCGATCGTGGGCCTGGGCTTCGGCCTGCCCGCCATAGCGGTGCAACGCACGCTGCTGCCCGCGTTCTATTCGCGGCAGGACACGAAGACGCCGGTGCGTGCCGGCGTGGTCGCGCTGGTCAGCAACATGGTGTTCAATTTCGCGCTGATCGCACTGCTGTTCGAGTTTTGGGCGCCGCCTGCCTTGAAGAGCCTGCCCTGGTTGCAAGGCATCGCGCGGCAGCCGGGATTGCACATCGGATTGGCATTCGCGAGTTCGCTGTCGAACTGGCTCAACTGCCTGCAACTCTGGCATTACCTGAAGAAGGCCGGTGTGTACCAGCGCCAGTCCGGCTGGGCCGGGCACCTGTTGCGGCTGACCATTGCCTGCGCGGCGATGGTTGTGGTTCTGGCGGCGGGTTTGTGGCTGTGGCCCTGGCAGCACTGGACCGAGGTGCGGATCCTCGTGCGCGCGTGGCATCTTGCCGTGCTGGTGATGGCGGGCGGTGCGGCGTTCCTTCTGACGCTGTTCGCGGCCGGATTCAGGATGCGGGATCTGCAAGCCGCGTAGCGCGCTGCGCGCGGCCGCCAATCCTTGGGCGAAGAGCTTCGTGGTTGCGCGCAGGCGCGCTCCTGCCAAGCCGCTTACGTGGAAACCTGCTCCCAGACGAACGATCCGGCGAGCTCCGTCCACTATACTTCGCGGATGTTCAAGGTCTTCCGGGATGCCGCGGGGCCATGCCTGGCCCCGGGCGGCAGCGTGCTCGCCGTGGGCGCGTTCGACGGTCTGCATCGCGGCCATGTCGCGCTGCTGCACCGCGTGCGCGAGCGCGCGCAGGCGCGCGGGCTGATCCCGGCGGTGGTGAGTTTCGAACCGCTGCCGCGCGCGTTCTTTGCGCGCGCACCGCTGCCCCGCCTGTCCTCGCTGCGCGAAAAACTGCGCGGCTTTCGCGATGCGGGTATCGAACTCGTTCTGCTGTTGCGGTTCACTACCGTGCTGGCGGCAATGGGCGCGGAAGATTTTGTACGCGAGATTCTCGTCAAGCGGATGAACGCGCGCGAAGTGTGGGTGGGCGCGGATTTCCGCTTCGGCCATCGTCGCGCGGGCGATGTCGCGTTGCTGCAAGCGCTGGGTGCGCAGCTTGGGTTCGAGGTCCATACGCTGGACGCGGTCGAGGCGGAAGAGGGTGTGCGTGTCTCGGCCACGCGCATCCGCGAACTGCTCGCCGCCGGCGAATTCGCGCAGGCCGCGCGCCTGCTCGGGCGGCCATTTTCCATCGGAGGCCGCGTGGTGCGCGGCAATCGCGTCGGCCACCAGCTCGGTTATCCCACTGCAAATATCCGGTTGGGCAGGCGCGTGTCGCCGGTGCAGGGTATCTTCGCGGTGCGCGTGCGCGGCGTTGATGCGAAGCCCTGGCCGGGCGTGGCGAGCCTCGGCGTGCGGCCGATGTTCGACGGCCGCGAGCCGTTGCTGGAAACGCACCTGTTCGACTTCGCTGGCGACCTGTACGGCCGCCGGATAGAAGTCGAATTCGTCGCGAAGCTGCGCGACGAGGAAAAATTCGCCGATCTGGATGCGCTGAAGGCGCAGATGGATCGGGATGCCGAACAGGCTCGGGCAATAGTGGATCGTCATTCCGGCGCAAGCCGGGATCCATTTGCCTCCGTCGCATCCGGCAAGGATCAAGATGGATTCCGGATTCCATTCGCGATGAAGCCGCGAACGGCTCCGGAATGACGGCAAAGGTTGTTACGCTCTCCCGATTCCCGATTCCCGATTCCCGATTCCCGATTCCCGATTCCCGCATGGACTACAAAGCCACCATCAACCTTCCCAAAACCGGCTTCGCGATGAAGGCGGATCTCGCGCAGCGCGAACCGAAGATGCTGGCCGAATGGGAAGCGCAGGACCGCTACACGCAATTGCAGGCGCACACCGCGCAGCGCGAGCACGCGTTCATCCTGCACGACGGGCCGCCGTATGCGAACGGTGCGATCCACCTCGGGCACGCGGTCAACAAGATCCTGAAAGACGTTGTCGTGCGTTCCAAGTTGATGGCGGGCTTGCGTTCGCCCTACATCCCCGGCTGGGATTGCCACGGCCTGCCGATCGAGATCGCGGTCGAGAAGAAGGTCGGCAAGGTCGGCCAGAAGGTGGATGCCGCGCAGTTCCGCAAGCTGTGCCGCGAGTACGCCAACGCGCAGATCGACTTGCAGCGCAAGGATTTCAAGCGGCTGGGCGTGCTCGGCGACTGGGAGCGCCCCTATCGCACGATGGACCTGCAATACGAGGCCGGCATTCTGCGCGCGCTCGCCAGGGTTTACGCCAATGGCCACGTCCTGCGCGGCTTCAAGCCGGTGCACTGGTGCTTCGACTGCGGCTCCGCGCTGGCCGAGGCGGAGATCGAATACGCCGACAAGCAATCGCCGGCGATCGACGTCGCCTACGATGCGCTCGATCCGAAGGCATTGGCCGCGAAGTTCGGTGTGACGGTCGATGCCGGCGCCATCGTCGCGGTGCCGATCTGGACCACCACGCCGTGGACATTGCCGGCGAGCCTGGCGGTGACGCTCGGACCGCAGCTCGATTACGTGCTGGTGGAAGGCCCGACGCGCGCAGGCAGGCGCGTGTTGCTGATGCTGGCGGAAACCCTGGCCGACAAGGCGCTCGCGCGCTACGGCGTCAATGAAGTGAAGGTGCTGGGGCGTGCGAAGGGTGCAGCAATTGCTTCCCTTCCCCCGCTTGCGGGCACAGCCGCCGTCCATGGCCAAGAGCTCCGTGGTGCCGAAGGCGGATGGGGGCGTTCGGGCGACACCGAACCCTCACCCCAACCCCTCTCCCGAGGGGAGAGGGGCTTGAAGCATCCCTTCTACGAACGCGAGATCCCGCTGATCCTCGGTGAGCACGTGTCGGCGGAGGAGGGCACCGGTGCGGTGCACACCGCGCCCGGTCACGGCGCCGACGACTTCGCGGTCGGACAGAAATACGGGCTCGTCGAAAACACGCCGGCCAACGTGCTCAATCCGGTCGGCGCCAACGGCGTGTATCTGCCGGGCACGCCGATCCTCGAGGGCCAGCACATCTGGAAGGCCAACGACGCGATCATCGAGCTGCTTCGCGATCGCGGCGTGTTGCTGCATGCGGCCAGGATCACGCACAGCTATCCGCATTGCTGGCGGCATCGCACGCCGATCGCGTTCCGCACCACGCCGCAGTGGTTCATCGGCATGGAACGCGCGGGCCTGCGCGAGAGTTCGATGCGCGCGATCCGCAACGACGTGATGTTCTATCCGTCGTGGGGCGAGGAGCGCATCGCCGGCATGGTGGAAGGTCGGCCCGACTGGTGCATCTCGCGCCAGCGCACATGGGGTGTGCCGATCGCGCTGTTCGTGCACAAGCTGACGCACGAACCGCATCCGCGCAGCGTGGAATTGCTGGAGCAGGTCGCGCAACGCGTGGAGACGGGCGGCGTGGACGCGTGGTACGCGCTGGACCCGTCCGAACTGCTCGGCAACGAGGCGAACGATTACGAGAAGGTTACCGACATCCTGGATGTGTGGTTCGATTCCGGCACCTCGCACTTCTGCGTACTGGACCAGCGTCCGGAACTGAAGCGCGGCGCGGGCGACCAGGTGATCTACCTCGAAGGTTCGGACCAGCATCGCGGCTGGTTCCAGTCGTCGCTGCTTACCAGTTGCGCGATGCACGGACACGCGCCTTTCGACGAGGTGCTGACCCACGGCTTCACCGTGGACGCGCAGGGCCGCAAGATGTCGAAGTCGCTTGGCAACGGTATCGAGCCGCAGGACGTGATGAAGCACTACGGCGCGGACATCCTGCGCCTGTGGATCGCGTCAGCCGATTACCGCAACGAGATGGCGCTGTCGGACGAGATCCTGAAGCGCGTCGCCGATTCGTATCGCCGCATCCGTAACACCGCGCGCTTCCTGCTCGGCAACTTGGACGGGTTCGATCCGGCGCGGCACCTGCTGCCGGTGGAGCAATGCCTGCTGCTGGACCAGTGGGCCGTGCAGTGCGCCCATGACGTACAGCAGGCCGTGGTGGCCGCATACGGGCGCTACGATTTCCCCGAGATCGTGCAGCGCGTGCAGAACTTCTGCACCAACGAGATGGGCGCGCTGTACCTCGACATCACCAAGGACCGCCTCTACACGATGCCGCTCGACAGCCGCGGCCGCCGCAGCGCGCAGAGCGCGATGTACCGCATCCTCGAGGCGATGGTGCGCTGGCTGGCGCCGCTGCTCAGCTTCACTTCGGAAGAAATCTGGCAGCACATGCCTGGAACGATGGTGATCGACGGCAAGGCCGTCGAACGCGACGAATCGGTACTGTTCCACACCTGGTACAACGGACTGGTGGCGACGCAGGGCTCACCGCAGCAACGCCGCTGGTGGAACGACCTGCTCAGCATCCGCGAGGCGGCATCCCGGGTGCTGGAGGGCATGCGCAAGGATGGGAAGATCGGATCTTCGCTGGACGCGAAGCTTTCCATCCACGCCGATCCCGCGATCGTCGAGCGCTATCACGAAGTCGCCGACGAGCTGCGATTCTTCTTCATCGTTTCGGATCTGCGCCTTGATCGTGGCGCGCAGCCCGAAGGCGCGGTGCTGACCGAACTGGAAGGCGCAGACGTGTACGTCGCGGCGAGTGTGAGCGAAGCGCCCAAGTGCGTGCGCTGCTGGCATCACCGCGACGACGTCGGTGCGGACGCCGAGCATCCCGAACTGTGCGGGCGCTGCGTGGAGAACGTCGAAGCGTACGAAGGCCGCGGCAACGGTGAAACGCGGCGGTGGTTTTGAACCCCTCTCCCTCCGGGAGAGGGG
>DASSFA010000196.1:0-3195 GCA_035694895.1 Rhodanobacteraceae bacterium
TGAACGGTTCCCAATCTCCGGCTGCCCCGCGTGGCGAAGGTTGTTCGCTGGTGAGCGAGGAAAGCATGGTCGCGCGCAACTGGGCGACGTCCACGAAATCGAAACCCGGCACCTGCAGAGCGCCGCCGAGCGCACGCAACACGCGCCAGCCCGCACGCGCATCGCCCGGCATGCTTGCGCCGGCACTGCAGGCCTGCACGCGGCCGTCGAGATTCACCAGTGTCGCATCGATCTCCGGCGTCAGGCCGATCGGCAGGATCACGTCCGCCACTTGGCGCAGCCGCTCGCCCGCGAACGCCGAGAACGCGATGACGCACTCGGCGGCACCGAGCGCGCGCATGGCCAGCGCGCCGTCGGCGAAGTCGTATGGCGGTTCGGCACCATAAAGGATGTATGCCTTGCGCGGCCGCTCCAGCATCGCGCGCGCGCCCAGGCCGCCCTCGCCCGGCAGCACGCCGGTGTGTGCAAGGCCCACCGCATTGGCGCCGTCCGGGATTTCATCGAACGCCGCACCGACCGTGCGGGCGATCATGCGCGCCAGCGCGCGCAGGAGCGAGGCTTGCGGGTGCTGCGCGGCGGCGAGGCCGAAGATGAGCGCGGAACCCGCGCCGGCCTTCAACGCATCCGCCATCGCACGCGCGTGAGCGTCTTCCGGCGCGGCGGCGAGCGCATCGGCGAGCTTGCGATCATCGCTTTGCACGCCGACCGCCTTGGCCAGCAGCAGCAACGATTCCAGCATGCGCTGCGGTGGCACCACGGTTTCGCCGGCGAGTACGTAATTGAAATCGAAGTGCGCGGGATTGATCGCGAGGATCTTCGCGCCGCGCTTGGTGGCCTGCCGGAGGCGGTGGTTCAGCAGCGGAAGCTCGCGGCGCGGATCGCAGCCGACCAGCAGCGCCGCACTGACCTGCTCCAGTTGCGCATGCGACAGCTCGAACGGAGCCGCGACCGCGTTGTCGGCCAGATCCAGCGCGCGCAGGCGGTGATCGATGTTGCCGCAGCCCAGCGACTGCAGGATGCGCGTCAGCAGCGCGCCTTCCTCGCAGGAAGTCGCGGGGTGCACCAGCGCGCCGATCTCCTCGCCCTTGAGCGACTTCAGCTTCTGCTGGACGAACGCCAACGCATCGTTCCACTCGACGTCCACCCACTCACCGTCGCGCTTGATCGCGGGCTTCAGCGCGCGATCGGCGGCGTACAGGCCTTCGCAGCTGTAGCGGTCGCGATCGGCCAGCCAGCATTCGTTGACCTGCTCGTTGTCGCGGGGCACGGTGCGCAGCACCTTGCCCACGCGCGTGTGCAGCCACAGGTTCGAACCGAGCGCGTCGTGATATCCGACGGACGGCCGCGCGATCAGCTCCCAGGCGCGCGCGCGGAAGCGGAACGGCTTGTTGGTCAGCGCACCGACTGGGCAGACGTCGATGATGTTGCCGGACAGCTCGCTGGTGATGCTCTTGCCGATGTAGGTGCCGATCTCGAGGTTCTCGCCGCGGCCCATGCCGCCCAGCTCGTAGGTGCCGGCGACCTCGGCGGTGAAGCGGACGCAACGCGTGCACTGGATGCAGCGCGTCATGTCGGTGGCGACCAGCGGGCCGATGTCCTCGTCGGCCACCACGCGCTTGCGCTCGGTGAAGCGCGAGACCGAGCGGCCGTAACCCATCGAGACGTCCTGCAGCTCGCACTCGCCGCCCTGGTCGCAGATCGGGCAGTCCAGCGGATGGTTGATCAGCAGGAACTCCATCACGCTGCGCTGCGCCTTCACCGCCTTGTCCGAGCGCGTGAACACCTTCATGCCCGGCGCGATCGGCGTCGCGCACGCGGGCGCAGGCTTGCCCATCTTCTCCACTTCCACCAGGCATTGGCGGCAGTTGGCCGCGACGGCCAGCTTCTTGTGGTAGCAGAAGCGCGGGATCGTGATGCCGGCTGCATCCGCGGCCTGGATGATCATCGAGCCCTTCGGCGCCTTCAGCGGCTTGCCGTCGATCTCGATCTCGACCAGATCGGGCGCGGTGTTCTCTTTCGGTTGCGCGCTCACGCGGCGACTCCCAGCTTGTCGTCAACGATCGAGCGACCATGCTCGACGTAGTACTCGAACTCGTGCCAGTAATGGCGCAGGAAACCCTGCACCGGCCACGCCGCGGCTTCGCCGAACGCGCAGATGGTGTGGCCTTCGATCTGGCCGGCGACCGCCTTCAGGCGATGCAGGTCGTCCTGCGTGCCCTTGCCTTCCACGATGCGTTTCAGCACGCGGTACATCCAGCCGGTGCCTTCGCGGCACGGCGTGCACTGGCCGCAGGATTCGGCATAGTAGAACCGCGCGATGCGCGTGCAGGCGCGCACCATGCAGGTGGTCTCGTCCATCACGATCACGGCGCCGGAACCCAGGCCCGAACCGGCCTTCTGGATCGCGTCGTAATCCATGGTGAGATTCATCATGGTTTCCGCCGGCAACACCGGCATGGACGATCCGCCCGGGATCACGCCTTTCAGCTTGTGGCCCTTGCGCACGCCGCCGGCCATCTCCAGCAGTTCGGAAAACGGCGTGCCGAGGCGGATCTCGAAATTCCCCGGCCTGTTGACGTGGCCGGACACGGAAAAGATCTTGGGACCGCCGTTGTTGGGCTTGCCGAGATTGAGGAACCAGTCCGCGCCCTTGCGCAGGATGGCCGGCGCGGAAGCGAACGTCTCGGTGTTGTTGATCGTGGTCGGCCGGCCGTACAGGCCGAAGCCGGCCGGGAACGGCGGCTTGAAGCGCGGCTGGCCCTTCTTGCCTTCCAGCGATTCCATCAGCGCGGTTTCCTCGCCGCAGATGTAGGCGCCCGCGCCGAGCGCGTTGTGGATCTGGCAATCGATGCCGCTGCCGCGGATGTTGGTGCCGAGCAGCCCCGCCTCGCGCGCCTCGCGCAACGCCTCTTCCATCCTTTCGAAAGGCTCGTGGTGGAACTCGCCGCGCAGGTAGTTGTAGCCGACGGTGGAACCGGTGGCGTAGCAGGCGATCGCCATGCCTTCCAGCACCGCGTGCGGATTGAAGCGCAGGATGTCGCGGTCCTTGCAGGTGCCCGGCTCCGATTCGTCGGAATTGCACAGGATGTACTTCTGGCCCGGCGCGTTGCGCGGCATGAACGACCACTTGGTGCCGGTCGGGAATCCGGCGCCGCCGCGGCCGCGCAGGCCCGACTGCTTGACCATGTCGATGAC
>DASSFA010000197.1:0-5859 GCA_035694895.1 Rhodanobacteraceae bacterium
TGGTGCCGAAGAACTTGTCGGTCAGCAGCATCGTCACCGCGCCGGCCAGCACCGGCATCACGGCGATCAGCAGGAACGCGGTGATCAGCCACGACCAGCAGAACAGCGGCATCTTCAGCAGGTCCATGCCCGGCGCGCGCAGGTTGAGGATGGTCGCGATGATGTTGATCGCGCCCATGATCGAGCTGATGCCCATCAGGTGGATCGCGAAGATCATGAACGCGATCGAATCACCTCCCTGCAGCACCAGCGGCGGATACATCGTCCAGCCCGCGGCCGGCGCGCCGCCCGGCATGAAGAACGTCGAGAGCAGCAGGCAGAACGCGAACGGCAGGATCCAGAACGAGAGGTTGTTCATGCGCGGCAGCGCCATGTCAGGCGCGCCGATCATGATCGGCACCATCCAGTTCGCCAAGCCCACGAACGCCGGCATGATCGCGCCGAAGATCATCACCAGCGCGTGCATGGTGGTGAGCTCGTTGAAGAAGTACGGCTGCATCAACTGCATGCCCGGCTTGAACAGCTCGGCGCGGATGCCCATCGCGAAGGCGCCGCCGATGAAGAACATCGTCAGCGAGAAGATCAGGTAAAGGGTGCCGATGTCCTTGTGGTTGGTGGACATCACCCAGCGATGGAAGAAGCCCTCGGGCGCTTCGTGGTGGTGATCGTCGTGCGTCAGGGCTGCGTCATGTGCCATTTTTCATCCTCTGTGCGATCGTCCCTGATCGCTGATCTAACAGGCAGACGCCGTGTCTGCAATTTCGGCGTGCTTCCTTGCATCAGAAGTGGCCATCCATGGCCGCACTTTTCAAATACAGCACGCTCCGATGAGCGATTTTCAATGCTGGGCGACGACCGGCGCCGCGGGAACAATGGCCTGCGCGGTGTGCGCGGCCTTGTCCAGCGCGGCCTGCGATTCCTGCGCCGCCAGCCAGGATTCGAACTGTGCCTTCGGCAGCACGTTCACCACGATCGGCATGAAGCCGTGGTCCTGGCCGCACAGCACATGACACTGGCCGCGATAGACGCCCGGCTTGTCCACCTTCACCCACACATCGTTGATGATGCCGGGGATCGCGTCCTTCTTGATGCCGAACGGCGGGATCCAGAAGCCGTGGATCACGTCACCGCCGGTCACCACGAAACGCACCTTCAGGCCGGCCGGGATCACCAGCGGCTTGTCCACGTCCAGCAGGTAATCCTTGAAGCCGTGGTCGGAAACGCTGTACGGATCGAGCCCGGAGTCGAGCTGGCGGATGCGATTGCTGTCGGCGGCCAGCTTGGACATGTAGCCGACCTTGTTGACCGGCTTGCCTTCATACGACACGTAGTCGTAACGCCACTTCCACTGGTAGCCGGTGACCTTGATGGTCATGTCGGAGCCGGTCGAGTCGTACATGTGACGGACCATGATGGTGGCCGGCGTGGCCAGCCCGATCAGGATCAGCACCGGGATCAGCGTCCACATCACTTCGAGCTTTGTGTTGTGGCTCCAGGTTTCGGCCACCGCCCCGCGCGATTTGCGGAAGCGAAACATCGCGATGATCATCGCGCCGAACACCACGACACCGATCGCCACGCACACCCAGAACGCGGCCATGTGCAGGCTGTAGATCTCGTGCGACTCGTCGGTCACGCCGGGCGTGAGATTGATCTGCCAGGGCACCGGGTTCGCCAGCACCGCCGTGGAAGCCAGCAGCGCACCGAATGCCGCCGCGGCGCGCAGGATGTTGCTCGATCTCATCAGATTCATACCCCGGAATTCTAGCGGTCATCCATGATCGCGAAGATCAAGAAACTGCCACCATGGCAGCACTTTTCATTTCCCCTGCAATCATCCCTGGTTGCAAACATCGAACCGCAGACATCCTGCCTGCCCTTCTGCGCGTTTTGCGATCGTCCCGACCGCGAAGATCGAACAGCAAACATCCATGTCCGCACTTATCAATTCTTGTTCCTGCCGGTCAACACCGCCAAGGCGGATTGAAGCTCCTTCGACAATTCCAGGCGCTCCTCGTCGCCGAGGAAAGCGCCGACTTCGCGCTCGCGCCCGGAGGCCGCGAGCAGCACGTGCCGGTGCCCGCCCCAGTCGCGCAGGCGCACCCGCACCCACGCCGACGGAAACGCCACTGCGCCGCCGCGCGCCGGGATCGTCTCGATGCGCAGGTTGCGCGCATCCAGCGTGATCCGTTCGCGTCGCTCGCCGGCGCGCCAGGCAACCCGCAGCGCCAGCACCACGCATGGAGCTTCCACCAGCGCGAACAGCGGCGCGAACACATTGCCCTGCCACGCAGCCATCAGCGCCACTGCCGCACCTGCAAGCACCAGGATGCCGATGCATCTGCGCAAGCCTTCGCGACTCAACGCCCGGTTGGGGGCGAGCAGCAGCGTCACCTGCTCCGCATCGGCGGCATCCGGCACATGCGTGATCATGGAATTCCTTTCCACGGCGCCGTACAACCGCACAATCATAAGGCCGTGTTGCCGCCGTGGGCAAGGAATGCTTGCTGCGCGTGATCCGGCCAACATCGAGGGCCAAGCACACGCCTGGCAGGCCGCATCCGCGCACCGCCCCGCAGGATGCGGAACGGCATCTCGCGAAAGCGCAGCCTGACGATCTACAATTCGCGCTTTGCCCTCCGTCTCGCGGTCCTTTTGATGGCCGATATTCTTTCCTCCGAACTGCCCCCCGCGGCCGATCCGTTGCGCGCGCGCATCACCGATGCGTGGAGCATGGACGAAACGCGGGCGGTTTCAGCCCTGCTCGAGCAGGCCGAGCTGCCGGGCGCGCAAAGCGAGCTGGTACTGGCGCAGGCGGCCGAGCTGGTCGCGCGCGTGCGCGCCAAGGCCGCCGACCAGAGCGCGGTCGAATCCTTCATGCGCCAGTACGACCTCTCCTCCGAGGAAGGGGTGCTGCTGATGTGCGTTGCCGAAGCGCTGTTGCGCATCCCCGAGCGCCTGACCACCGACACGCTGATCCGCGACAAGCTGGGCGAGGCGGATTGGAAGAAGCACCTCGGCACCAGCGATTCGCTGTTCGTCAACGCCTCCACCTGGGGCCTGATGCTCACTGGCCGGCTGGTGAACCTCGCCGAATCCACGCGCCACGATGCGGCCGGCGCATTCAAGCGCCTGATCGCGCGCGCGGGCGAACCCGTGATCCGCCTGGCCGTGCGCCGCGCGATGCGCATCATGGGCCACCAGTTCGTGATGGGCCGCTCGATCGAGGAAGCGCTGGATCGCTCCGCGAAGAACGGCAACGCCGCGTACCGCTATTCCTACGACATGCTCGGCGAAGCCGCGCTCACCGCGCCCGACGCCGGGCGCTATTTCAAGGCGTACGCGGACGCGATCGTCGCGCTGGGCAGGCGCGGTCCGTGGGCGGACGTGCGCGAGGCGCCGTCCATCTCGGTGAAGCTGTCCGCGCTGCATCCGCGCTACGAAGTCGCCAAGCGCGAGCGCGCGCACGTCGAGCTCACCGAGTCGCTGCTGCAACTGGCGCAACTCGCCAGGCAGCACGGCATCGGCATGACCGTGGACGCCGAAGAGGCCGATCGGCTGGAACTGTCGCTCGACATCATCGGCGCGGTGTTCGCCGCGAGATCGCTGGAAGGCTGGAATGGCTTCGGCCTCGCGGTGCAGGCGTACCAGAAGCGCGCGCCGTTCGTGATCGACTGGCTGGCCGAAACCGCGCGCAAGGCCAGTCGTCGCTGGTGCGTGCGCCTGGTCAAGGGCGCGTACTGGGATTCGGAGATCAAACGCGCGCAGGAGCTGGGCCTCTCCGGCTATCCGGTGTTCACGCGCAAGCCCAACACCGACGTTTCGTACCTGGCCTGCGCAAGGAAACTGCTGGATGCGGGTGCGGAGTGGATCTATCCGCAATTCGCGACCCACAACGCGCACACCATCAGCGCGATCCACCACATCGCCAACGGCCGCCCGTTCGAATACCAGCGCCTGCACGGCATGGGCGCGGATCTGTATTCGGAAGTGATCGGCGCCGACCACTGGAACGTGCCCTGCCGGGTGTACGCGCCGGTCGGCAGTCACGAGGACCTGCTGCCTTATCTGGTGCGGCGCCTGCTGGAAAACGGCGCCAACACCTCGTTCGTCAATCGCGTGATCGACGAGGCGGTGCCGGTGCGCGACCTGGTCGCCGATCCGGTACAGACGGTGCGCGTCTTCGGCGCCGCGCACGGCGGCCGCTACGAGCACCCGCGCATCCCGTTGCCGGTCAATCTCTACGGTTCACTGCGGAAGAATTCCATGGGCGTCAACCTTGCCAACGACGACGAACTCAAGGCCCTCGCGGAGGCAGTCAACGCGCCGCACGCGCCCTGGACCGCATCTCCGCTGGTGCCGGGCGCGAACTCGGGCGAACCCGAACGCGACGTCACCAACCCGGCCGATCGCCGCGTGGTTGTCGGAAGGAGCCGCAACGCCGACGCCGCGACCATCCAACGCGCACTCGCCAACGCGGTCGCAGCGCAGGAGGGCTGGGACACGCTTCCCGCCGCCAGCCGTGCGGTGATCCTGGAGCGCGCGGCCCACCTGCTGGAGCAACGCCGCGGCGCGTTCGTCGCGATGTGCGTGCGCGAAGCGGGCAAGACCATTCCCGCCGCGATCTCGGAAGTGCGCGAGGCCGCCGACATGTGCCGCTACTACGCGGCGATGGCGCGCAAGCTGTTCGGCCAGCCGGAAGAACTGCCCGGCCCGACCGGCGAAAGCAATCGCCTGTACCTGCGCGGACGTGGCGTGTTCGTGTGCATCAGCCCGTGGAATTTCCCGCTGGCGATCTTCATGGGCCAGGTCGCCGCCGGCCTCGCCGCGGGCAATGCGGTGATCGCGAAGCCGGCTGACCAGACGACCTTGATCGGCCACGCCGCGGTAAAACTGCTGCACGAAGCCGGCGTACCGGAGATGGTGCTGCAATTCGTGCCCGCGAAAGGCTCGGTGATCGGCAACACGTTGTTGACCAAGCCCGAGGTCGCCGGCGTGTGCTTCACCGGATCCACCGAAACCGCCTGGACGATCAACCGCACGCTGGCCGCGCGCAAGGCGCCAATCGCTGCGCTGATCGCCGAGACCGGCGGCCAGAATGCATTGATCGCCGATTCGTCGGCGCTGCCGGAACAATTGGTCAAGGACGTGATGGCGAGTGCGTTCGATTCGGCCGGGCAGCGCTGTTCTGCCGCGCGCGTGCTGTTCGTGCAGGAAGACATCGCCGACAAGGTGATCGCGATGCTTTCCGGCGCGATGGACGAACTCACCGTCGGGGATCCGGCGTTGCTGTCCACCGACGTCGGTCCGGTGATCGACGTGCCCTCGTGCAGCGTGCTGAACGAGCACGCCGAGCGCATGGGCCGTGAGGCGAGGCTGATCAACCAGGCCAAGCTCTCTCCGGGCAGCGAGCACGGCACCTTCTTCGTGCCGCGCGCCTACGAGATTCCCTCCATCAGCGTGTTGACGCAGGAAGTGTTCGGGCCGGCTCTGCACGTGGTGCGCTGGAAGGCGAGCGAACTCGACCAGGTGATCGATGCGATCAACGCGACCGGTTTCGGCCTGACGCTCGGCATCCACAGCCGCATCGACGAGACCATCGAGCACATCACGCGGCGCGCGCGCGTGGGCAACACCTATGTGAATCGCAACCAGATCGGCGCGGTGGTCGGCGTGCAGCCGTTCGGCGGCGAGAATCTCTCCGGCACCGGACCCAAGGCCGGCGGTCCGCATTACCTGCTGCGCTTCGCCACCGAACGTACGGTGACGATCAACACCACCGCGTCAGGCGGTAATGCCAGCCTGATGACGATGGCGGAGTAGGGGCCTGCATGTAGGCGATCAGCCGCCGTGCAGGCC
>DASSFA010000198.1:0-12664 GCA_035694895.1 Rhodanobacteraceae bacterium
GCTAACGCCAAGTCGGTTTGAAAACGGGTTGTGGAACCGAAGCCTAGTCCCTTCAGAAGTCGTTAGGGCGTCGGCTTCGACCTACAACAATCATCGTCTTGCACCGATTCCGCCATCTAATCTTGCGGCCTAATCTTGCCGCCACCCCAATTGTCGGATCGGTCCCGTGGCATCTTCCCACCGCGTCATCGGGTCGGCAAGCACGCCGTCGCCCCGGCCGGAGTCATCTCACCAGCGTCCGCGTCTTCTGGATCAGCTACGAGCGCGGATGCGCCGGCTTGGCATGTCGTTGCGCACGGAAGAGGCTTACGTCGGCTGGGTGCGGCGTTTCATCCTCGCCAACGACAAGCGCCATCCGCGCGAACTCGGCGCTCGCCACGTCGAGGCGTTCCTCACGCACCTCGCCACGCGCGCGCACGTCTCGGCGTCCACGCAAAGCCAGGCACTGTCGGCCTTGCTGTTCCTCTATCGCGAGGTGTTGCAGCAGGATCTGCCCTGGATGGAGGAAATCCGCCGCGCAAAAAGGCCGGAGCGCCTGCCGACGGTGTTGAGCCGCGAGGAGGTCGCCTCGCTGCTTTCCGAAATGAACGGGGTAACCTGGTTAATGGCAAGTCTCTTGTACGGCGGCGGCCTGCGACTGATGGAATGCTTGCGCTTGCGTGTGCAGGACGTGGATTTCCTGCGCCGCGAAATCACGGTGCGGCACGGCAAGGGCGGCAAGGACCGACGCACGATGTTGCCTACGGCGCTCATCGAACCCTTGCAGGCGCAGTTGGCCGAAGCGCGCCGTATCCACGAACGCGACCTGCGCGCGGGTTTCGGCGAGGTCTGGCTACCGGATGCGCTGGCTCGCAAGTACACCCATGCCGCCCGCGAATGGGTCTGGCAATACATCTTCCCGGCCACCACGCGCAGCACCGATCCGCGCAGTGGCATCACGCGCCGGCATCATCTCGACGAATCGGTGCTGCAGCGCGCAGTGAAAAACGCGGTGCGGCGCGCGCGCATCGCCAAGCCGGCCACGTGCCACACGCTGCGACATTCGTTCGCCACGCACCTGCTGGAAGAGGGCTACGACATCCGCACGATCCAGGAACTACTCGGCCACAAGGATGTCTCGACCACGCAGATCTACACGCACGTGCTGAACCGCGGCGGGCGTGGGGTGTTGAGTCCGCTGGATCGCACATGAAGGATCGTGCGGATAGCGGGGCAACGACGCCGCGCCCAGGCCTTCGGGCTGACCGGTCGCGCGGAATGGTTTCGCGGAACGCTCCACTCGGCGATACTTGCGCGATGGCCGACGTGCTCGATTCGCATTCCGCTTCCGCGCTGCTCGGCGCGGATGGCCCGTTCGCGCGCGAGTTGCCGAATTTCGCCCCGCGCGAAACGCAGCAGCGGATGGCCGACGCGGTAGCGCAGGCGATCGAGGAGGGCGGCACGCTGGTCGCGGAGGCCGGCACCGGCACCGGCAAGACCTTTGCCTATCTCGTGCCCGCGCTGCTTTCCGGCAAGCGCGTGATCGTCTCCACCGGCACGCGCAACCTGCAGGATCAGTTGTTCCATCGCGACCTGCCCAGGGTGCGTTCGGTGCTGGGCGCGAAGCTCGATGCCGCGCTGCTGAAGGGCCGCGCGAACTATCTGTGCCTCTATCGTCTCGAACAGACCGCGCAGGATGGCCAGTTCAAGTCGCGAGCGCAGGTGCACGATCTGCAGACGATCCGCGCGTGGCGTTCGCGTACGCGCAGCGGCGATCGCGCGGAGCTTGCGGAGGTGCCGGAAGGCTCGCCGCTGTGGCCGCGTGTCACGTCCACAGCGGAAAACTGCCTGGGCAGCGAGTGCCCGTTCTTCGAGGACTGCTTCGTGGTGAAGGCGCGGCGGCGCGCGCAGGAAGCCGATCTCGTCGTGGTCAACCATCACCTGTTGTTCGCCGACCTCGCGCTAAAGCAGGAAGGTTTCGGCGACATCCTGCCCGGCGCGCACGCGTTCATCCTCGACGAAGCGCATCAGATTCCGGAACTGGCCGGGCAATTCTTCTCGGTGAGCGTCAGCGCGCGGCAGTTGAGCGAACTCGCAGGCGACGCGCTGGCCGAATGCGCCGGGCAGCCGGGTGCACTCGGCACATTGCAACCGGCGCTGGACGGCTTGAACGATGCGATCCGCAAGGCGCGGCTTGCCTTCGATCCTTTGCCCCAGCGCGGCGCATTCGCGCAGCTGGAATCCTCCGCGGAGGCACACGATGCGCTGGTCGCACTGGACGAGGCGCTGGATACGTTGGCACTCGCGCTCGGCGGGCAGGCCGAGCGTTCGAAAGGATTGGCGAACGTGCACGAACGCGCCCTTGCCCTGGGCGAGCGGCTGTCGCGCATCGCCGATCGCGCCGACGAGAACGAAGTGCGCTGGTACGAGATCTCCGAGCGCGGTTTCGCGTTGAGCGCGACTCCGCTGGACCTCGCGCCGCCATTGCGGAGCTTGCGCGAAGCCTCGCGCGCGGCGTGGATCTTCACCTCCGCCACGCTGTCGGTGGCGGAAGACTTCGATCACTACACCCGGCAATTGGGACTGGACGACCCGCAGACGCTGGCGCTCGGCAGTCCGTTCGACTATTCCAACCAGGCATTGTGCTACCTGCCGCCAGGGCTGCCCGAACCCTCCGCGCGCGACTACACCGATCGCGTGATCGAGGCGGCGCTGCCCGTGTTGCAGGCGAGCAACGGTCGCGCGTTCCTGCTGTTCACTTCGCATCGGGCCTTGCGTCGCGCGGCGGAAGTGCTGGAAGGCAAGGTTTCGTATCCGCTGTTCGTGCAGGGCACCGCGCCGCGGCACCAGCTGCTCAACGACTTCCGCGCGAGCGGCGACGGCGTATTGCTGGGCGCGGCGAGTTTCTGGGAGGGCGTGGATGTCGCCGGCGAAGCGTTGTCGTGCGTGGTCATCGACAAACTGCCGTTCGCCGCGCCCGACGATCCGGTGCTGCAGGCGCGGCTGGAAGCGCTGGCCCGCGCCGGTGGCAATCCATTCACGGCATGGCAGATCCCGAGTGCGGTGATCGCGCTGAAGCAGGGCGCGGGACGGTTGATCCGCGACGTGCACGACCGCGGCGTGCTGATGCTGTGCGACCCGCGCCTGACCACGCGCGGCTACGGTCGCGTGTTCCTCAACAGCCTGCCGCCGATGCCGCGCACCCGCGTGCTGGCGGACGTGCAGCGCTTTTTCATGTAGGGGCATCTGCCCGCGACGGATGCGAGGAGCGCCGTCCATGGCCAAAGAGCTCCGTGGTCGCGCGCAGGCGCACTTCGACCAGATAGATTCAAATGGCTTGTCATTCCGGCGCAGGCCGGAATCCAGTGGCTTTCCCCATCCATGGATCTGGTTCCCGGCCAATCCGTGGCCGGGATGACGGCATGATGTACGCTTCTCGTCTCTCGTCTCTCGTCTCCGTCATGAACCTTCTCGCCATCGAAACCTCCACCGAATCCTGCTCGGTCGCGCTGTTGCACGGCGATGCGCTGATCGAGCGCAGCGAGCTCGCGCCGCGCAGGCATGCCGAACTGGTGTTGCCGATGGCGGACTCGTTGCTGGCGGAAGCGGGGATGAAGCGCGCGCAGCTGGACGGCATCGCGGTCGGGCGCGGGCCGGGCGCCTTCACCGGCGTGCGGCTGGCGATTTCGGTGGCGCAAGGCCTGGCGTTCGCGCTGGACATTCCCGTGGTGACGGTTTCATCGCTTGCCGCCCTGGCGATGCAGGCGTCGAAGGATGCGGAGGCCACCCTCGCGGTGATGGATGCGCGCATGGGCGAGGTGTATGCGTGCGCGTTCCGTTTCGATGTGCAGGGGCTTGCGCAAGCACTGGACGAAGAGCGGGTGGTTCGCGCCGACGGTCTTGTGTTGCCGGATGCGAAGAGCTGGCACGTGATCGGCAGCGGCTGGGACGCGTACCGCGACGCTTTGCGCGCGCGATTGCCGGGTGAGCCGGTGTGGGCGAAGGGGGACGCATTCCCGCAGGCGAAGGATGTCGCGCGCCTGGCGCTGCCGCGGTTCGAAGCCGGCGAGGCGTCGCCGCCGGAGCAGGCGTTGCCGGTTTACCTCCGCGACAAGGTGGCATTGACGGTCGCGGAGCGGGAAGCGAAAACCTCGTAGGGTGCACTACGTGCACTCCGTGCACGATCGTGCGCAGGGCGCGCTATGCGGTTCTCAACAACTCCGCGACTTCGTCGCGCGATCCCGCGCGCAGCAGGCGCGGTGCGAGCGCGTGCAATGCGGCACTGTCACAACGCGCCAATGCATCGCGCATGGCAAGGACACGGCCCGGATGCATGCTGAAGTCGCCCAGGCCCAGCGCGACCAGCAACGGCGCGAACGCCGGGTCGCCGGCGATTTCGCCGCACAGGCTCACCGGCTTGCCCGCGCGGTTGCCGGCGCGGATCACGCGCGCCAGCAGGCGCAGCAGCGCCGGATGCAGCGGGTCGTAGAGCTGCCCGAGCGAATCGTTGTTGCGATCGGCGGCGAGCACGTATTGCGCGAGGTCATTGGTGCCGATCGCCAGGAAATCGCATGACTTCAGCAGTGCGCGGACGCCGATCGCCGCGGCCGGCACTTCCACCATCGCGCCGATTTCGAATTGATCCGGGATCTCGTGGCCTTCCGTGCGCAGGTCCCGCGCGCAGTGGTTCACCAGCGTGCGCACCGCGGCGATTTCGCTCGAGTCGGTCACCATCGGAACCAGGACGCGCACCGGCCCGTAGCAGGCCGCGCGCAGGATCGCGCGCAACTGCATGGCGAATACCGCCGGCCTGCGCAACGACAACCGCACGCCGCGCACGCCGAGCGCGGGATTGGGTTCGGCGCTCAAGCTCAGACCGGTGCCGTCGGCCTTGTCGGCGCCGAGGTCGAGCGTGCGGAACGTCACCGGCAGGCCGCCCATGCCGAGCACGGCGTCGCGATAGGCTTCGAACTGTTCCTCTTCGCTCGGCAGGCGATCGCGCTTGAGGAACAGGAATTCGGAGCGGTACAGGCCGATGCCGCTGGCACCCAGCGCCCGCGCCTGCGCGATCTCGGCCGGCAGTTCGGCGTTGACGAACAAGCGCAGTTCGCGCCCGTCGGCGGTAAGCGTTCGCGCGTGCGCCAGTTGCGCAAGCCTGCGGCCTTCGCGCGCGGTTTCGCGCTGCCAGTTGCGGTAGCGGGTCAGGTCCTGCGCCGCGGGATGAACGATCGCTTCGCCGCGCTCGCCGTCCACAAGCACCAGGTCGCCGTCGCGCAGGTCGGCCAGCGCGTTGTGCACGCCGACCAGCATCGGCAAGCGCATGCTGCGCGCCAGGATCGCGCTGTGCGAATAAGTGCTGCCCGAACCGGACACCACGCCGAGGATGCCGTGATCGGACAGATGCGCCAGCTCGCCCGGGGCCACGCTGTCGGCGACAAGGATTTCGCCGACGCGCGAGGCGAGCTTCCTTTCCTCGCTGCTGGCCTGCCGCGCGAGCGCGGACTGCACGCGCGCGATCACGTGGTCCACGTCCTCGCGGCGGCTGCGAAGATACGGATCGTCCATCGCGTCGAAAACCGCTACCAGCTTGTCGCGCTGTGCCTTCAGCGCCGCGCCCGCGCGGTAGCGACCCTTGCGGATCATCGCGCGCAAGCCGTTGATCAGTTCCGCGTCGTGCAGCAGCAGCGAATGCGCGTCGATGAATTCGCCGACCTCGCGCGCGAGTGCGCCGCGCAGCTTGCCGCGCAATTCGGTGAGTTCCGCCTGCGCGGTTTCGATCGCGCGTTCCAGCCGCGCGACTTCGCTCTCGATCTCGCTTTCGGAAAGCAGGGAAGTGTCTATGGTGAAGCGCGCCGGCTGCTCCAGCCGCGCGCGCCCGAGCGCCATGCCGGAAGCCGCGGTGATGCCTGTGAGCACGCGCCTCATGCGCCCTCGTCGAATTTGCGCTCGAACAGTTCCGCCACGGCCTGCACCGCTTCGGCTTCATCCGGGCCGTCGGCGCGGACGACGAGCGGCGTACCGATGCCGGCGGCCAGCATCATCACGCCCATGATGCTCTTGGCATTGACCTCGCGTGCGCCGTGCACGAGCCAGACCTGCGAGCGGAATCCCTGCACCCGTTGCACCAGCTTGGCCGATGCGCGCGCGTGCAGGCCGAGCTTGTTGCTGACGGTGATGGGGCGTTCCTGCATGCGCGGCACCGGTGGCGGGGCTGGAACGCTACGTTACCAGCAGGGAGACGGGAAACGGGAGACAGGAGACACAAAGCACCGCGCGGGCCGTTTCCGTCTCCCGCTTCCCGCTTCCCGTCTCCCGGCTCAAACCTTGTCTATGAATATCCCGCCGCGCCCGCCGCTGGCGGCGACCTCGGCCAGCTCGTCGAGGGGTTTGTCTGCATAGTTCAGGACGCGCAGCAGCATCGGCAGGTTGAGGCCGGACACGCAGCGCGCGCGCACGCCGAGACCGCCCAGCTTGTGCGCGACGTTGCACGGCGTGGCGCCGTAGAGGTCGGACAGCACCAGCACGCCGCCGCCGGCATCCAGCGCGCGCGCGGCATGCGCGGTAGTGGAAAGCGTGCCGGCCGGGTCGGCGCAGTCGCCGATCTCGACCACGTCCACCTTCAGCGGCAGGTGCGGCATCACGTGGCGCGCGGCTTCCACCAGCGCGCTGCCGATCGCGTGGTGGGTGATCAGTAGCAGGCCGACGCTCGGCGCGTCGTGCGAAACCGGCAGGGGCGTGGCGGGATTCATGACTGGGGGGACGAAAACATGGGGTGCCTGGGCGGCTTGTGCAAGAACTAATCCAATTCCCGGTGGAAGGTCAGCACCTGCTCGCGCTTGCCGCGGAAGTGCTCGGCGAGCCGCTCGGCAAGATACACCGATCGGTGTCGCCCGCCGGTGCAGCCGATCGCCACGGTGAGGTACCGCTTGTCCTCGCCCTCGAAGCGCGGCAGCCATTCCTCGAGCAGGCGGATGATGTCGTCCAGGAAGTGCCCGACCAGCGGCTGCGCGACCAGGAATTCGCGCACGGCCGCATCCTTGCCCGAAAGCGGGCGCAGGCGCGGGTCCCAGTGCGGATTGGGCAGGCAGCGCGCGTCGAACACGAAATCCGAATCCGGCGGCAGGCCGCGCCGGTAGGCGAACGATTCGAAGAGCAGCGTGCTCTCGCCGGCGCTGGCGCCGAAACCGGTGGCGATCGCGCGCCGCAGCTGGTGCACGTTCATCTCGCTGGAATCCACCACGCGATCGGCGATCGCCGCCAGCGGCCGCAGGCGGCGGCGCTCCTCGGCGATCGCATCGGGCAGCGAGCGCTTGCCGTCGCTGAGCGGATGCTTGCGGCGCGTTTCGGAATAGCGTTTCAGCAGCACTTCCTCGTTGCTGTCGAGGAACAGCAGCTCGGCCTGCACGCCGGATCCGGTGAGCGCGGAAAGCGCTTCGGGCAGGCGCTCCAGGTCGCCGCGGCTGCGCACGTCCACCCCGACCGCGATGTGCGCGCTGCGCGCGCGATCGCCGGCGGTCAATGCCGCGACCAGCGCGGGCAGCAGCGTGGTCGGCAGGTTGTCCACGCAATAGAAGCCGAGGTCTTCGAACGCGCGCAGCGCCACCGTCTTGCCCGCTCCGGACAAGCCGCTGAGCACGATCACTCTTGGATTCGAGGTTTCCTCAGCCAAAGTCGAAGTCATGTTTGTCCGGAAGTGCACTCATGGATAGCTGCAACTGCTTCTGGTCTGTGCGGCGCCGTGACGATGTACCCCGGAAAGCCTGGAGCTTGCGGCAATCAGGCGCGACGCAAAATCGACCGCGATCACGGACGCCCGCACCATACGGTTCATTACCATTGCATCCGCTGCAGCTGGTGGGCCTGGCGATCGATGAAGACCTGCGCCGGGTCCAGCCCCTTGGATTTCAGCATGTGGCTGCGCACCGCGGCCTCGACCAGCACGGCGAGGTTGCGGCCGGGCGCGACCGGCACGGTGATCTGCGGCACCTTCACGTCCATCACCTCGCGCCAGCCGGTGTCGCCGGTGAGCCGCGTCATCGCGTCGGCTTCCTCGTTCGCACCCACCGGCTGCAGATGCACGATCAGGCGCAGGTATTTGGACGGCTTCACCGCCGTGTGGCCGAACATCTCGCGCACGTTCAACACGCCCAGGCCGCGCACTTCCAGCAGGTCGCGCAGCAGGTCGGGACAGGTGCCGTCGATCACGTCCGGCGCGATCAGGGTGAATTCCGGCGCATCGTCGGCGACCAGGCGATGGCCACGCGTGACCAGCTCCAGCGCAAGTTCGCTCTTTCCGGTGCCCGACGCGCCGGTGATCAGCACGCCGATCGAATACACCTCCAGGAACACGCCGTGCAGCGTGACCTGCCGCGCCAGCGCGCGCGCGAGGTGGTATTGCAGGAAGGTCAGCACCTCGTGGCCGCGCTTGGCGGAAACCCACAGCGGCGTTTCGGTCTCTTCGGCAGCTTCGCGCAGGTCCGCCGGCACGGCCTGGTCCTTGGTGACGATCAGCGCGATCGGCTGCTGCGCGACGATCTTCTGCACCGTCTCCCAGCGCTGCCGCGATTCCAGGCCGTCGAGGTATTTCAGCTCCTCGCTGCCGATGATCTGCAGCTTGTTGGGATAGATGATGTTGAGATAACCGATTTCGGAGGGCCGGCGTGCGCCGACCTTGCCCGGCTCCAACGCGCGCGCCTCGCCCTTGCGGCCGGCGATCCAGCGCAAGGCCATGCGTTCGTGGACGCTGTCGTACAACTCGCGCGCGCTGAGTCGGTTCACGGTTCGGAAGGGAAGGGGCCCGCGCCTATTGTGCCAGCGCCGGCGGGCGGGCGCCTCTGCAGGCGCCGACCGCGCGCGCGAGCGCCGTCTTCTCCTCGCGACGGGTGAGGACGCCATCACCATCCATGGCCAGGGCTCCGCGGTCGCGCGCAGGCGCGCTCCTGCGAAGGGTTATGTCCCGTATTGCGCGTCCCCGTCGCGGCGGCCTTCCCTGAGCTTCTCCTTGTGCCGGCGAACCTGCGCGTCCAGCTTGTCGAACAGCGCGTCGATCGCCGCGTACATGTCGCCTTCCACGGCATCGGCGTGCAACGTCTTGCCGGGGGCGGCCGTCAGCGTCCCTTCCGCCTTGTGCGCCAGCCGGTTCTTTTCCACCTCCAGGACGACATTGAGCGAAGTCAGGTGATCGAAATGCCGGGCCAGGCGTTCGCGCTTGGTATCCACGTAATCGCGCAGCGCGGGAGTGACTTCGACCTGATGACCGCTGATCTGGACTTGCATGGCTGACTCCTCGAATTGGAAAACGACTCGGCGGAACGGCGCGGATGTGGACGGCTGTGACCTCCTGCTTCTTTTTGAAGTGCAGCCATGGATGGCTGCTTTTTGACTCTCGCGATCAGGGATGAGCGCAAAGAAATATGCGGGCGCGGATGCCTGCTCTTTGATTCCCGCGATCATGATCGCAAAAAACACCGTTGCCTGATTCTGGGATCGGCGAAGTGAAAGGAAAGTTCCCTGCATGGGACAAGCATCGAGCGGGCCAATGCTGCGGCTGATGAGGGCTTCTGCAAGCAGTCGTCCATGAATCGCTTGCCGGCCCGCACGTCCATGTACGTGCGTTCGTCAGCGCAGCCGATGCCATTCAGGCACCGGCTAAGCGCGCTGCCTCACCCCGCCCGCTGGCGTTCCCCGGAACTGGGAATTCGCAACGCTTCGCGGTATTTGGCGACCGTACGCCGCGCCACCTGGATGCCGCGCTTGTTCAGCTCGGTGGTGAGCCCCTGGTCCGAGAGCGGCCTGCGCGGGTCTTCCTCCGCGACCAGCTTGCGGATCATCGCCTGGATCGCGGTGGCGGAAGCAGCGCCGCCGTCGTCGGTCGCCACGCCGCTGGAGAAGAAGTGCTTGAACTCGAACGTGCCGCGCGGCGTATGCAGGTATTTGCGGGTGGTCACGCGCGAGATGGTGGACTCGTGCATGCCGAGCTCGTCGGCCACCTCGCGCAGCACCAGCGGCTTCATCGCCTCGGGGCCGTAATCGAGGAACGCGCTCTGCGTGCGCACGATCGCCTGCGCCACCTTGTACAACGTGTCGGCGCGCGCCTTCAGGCTCTTCATCAGCCAGCGTGCTTCCTGCAATTGTCCGCGCAGGTAGGCCGCATCGTTGCGGCGCGCGCGCGCGATCAGGTCGCAGTAGTGGCGATTAATGGCGAGGCGCGGCTGGCAATTGGGCGACAGCGCCACGCGCCAGCGGCCTTCCACCTTGATGGCGTAGGCGTCCGGCGCGATGTATTCGGTCGGCGCCGGGTCGAACGCCGCGCCCGGGCGCGGATCCAGACCGCGGATCAGCGTGGCCGCGGCGATCACGTCTTCGGGCGAGGCGTCCAGCTTGCGGGCGAGCCGCGGGAAATCGCGTTTGGCCAGCAGCTCCAGCTCGGAAGCGACGATACGCAACGCCAGTTCGCGACCGCAGGTCTGTTCGGGCAGTTGGAGCAATTGCACGTCGAGGCAATCGCGCAGATCCAGGCTGGCCACCCCGGTGGGTTCGAAGCGCTGCACGCGATGCCGCACCGCCTCGATTTCCTCCACGTCCGGCGCGGGTGCCAGGCCGCCCACCGCGGCGAGCACCGGTTCGAGGCCTTCGTGCAGGTAGCCGTCGGCATCCAGCGCATCGATGATCGCGGCCGCGATCACCTGGTCGCGATCGGAGAACCGGGCCAGATTCAACTGCCACATCAGGTGTTCGCGCAGGCCTTCCTGCGCGGCGTCCTGGTGCTCGGGCGCATCGTCGTCGTCTGAGAAAGCCGGCAGCGGCGCTTCGCCGCCGATCTCGCGCTCTTCCCAGGGCTCGGATTCGTATTCGGCGGCGGGCTCGGGCTCGGTTTCCGCCTCTGCGGCTGCGGTTTCACCTTCCCCGTTTTCTCCGCTCTCCTCGGGCGCGTCCAGCTCCAGCAAGGGATTGGTTTCCGCCAGCTCGCGCAGCTCGGTCTCCAGCTCCACCTGCGACAACTGCAGGAGGCGGATCGCCTGCTGCAGTTGCGGGGTCAGCGCGAGCTGTTGATGGAGTCTGAGCTGGATGCCTGGCTTCATGCGTGGGCGCGCGGAACGGGTCGGTGCGGATTTTGCATCCTAACCCCGTACGGTGTGAACGGATAGTTCGGAAAGCAGGGGCGAAAGGTTAGGGACGAGAGGCGAGCGCGCAGCTCAATCCAGCGACGTCATTCCCGACGCCGCAGGGCGGCGATCGGGAATCCATTTTGATTCCGCCCTTTGCAAGAAAGTCAAAATGGATTCCGGGTTCCGCCGCGCTGAAGCCGCGGCGGCCCCGGAATGACGTTGGGTGTGCTTAGGCTCTTTCCGAGTCCAAGAGTCCAGAGTCCGGAACCTCACATCCTGAATTCGCGGCCCAGGTAGACCTCCCGCACCTGCTCGTGCGCGAGGATTTCCGCGGGCGTGCCGCGCGCCAGCACCTTGCCCTCGTTGAGGATGTAGGCGTGTTCGCAGATGCCGAGCGCCTCGCGCACGTTGTGGTCGGTGATCAGCACGCCGATCCCGCGGTCGCGCAGGTGGCGAACGATGCGCTGGATCTCGCCGACCGAAATCGGATCCACGCCGGCGAAGGGCTCGTCCAGCAGCATGAAGCGCGGATTAGCGGCCAGCGCGCGCGCGATCTCCACGCGCCGGCGTTCGCCTCCGGACAGGCTGATGCCTTTCTGGCCGGCGATGTGCGCGACCTTCAATTCGTCGAGCAACGATTCCAGTTCGCGTTCGCGCTGCGCGGCATTTAGGTCGGGGCGCAGTTCGAGCACCGCCAGCACGTTTTCCGCCACGGTCAGGCGGCGGAACACGGACGCTTCCTGCGGCAGGTAACCGATGCCCAGGCGGGCGCGCGCGTGCATGGGCAGCGCGGTGATGTCGTGGCCATCCAGCGTGATGCGTCCGCCATCGGGTTCGATCAGGCCGACCACCATGTAGAAGCAGGTCGTCTTGCCGGCACCATTCGGGCCGAGCAGGCCGACGACTTCGCCCTGTTTGATCTCGAAGGCGAAATCGTGCACCACCTGACGCGCGCGGAAGCGCTTCTGGAGACCTCGTGCGACGAGCATGGATCAGCCGTGGGTCGTGGAAGCGGGCGCGGGCGTCTGCATCGGTGCAGACGAAGCCGGTGCAGGTTGCGCGGAAGTTGATGCCGACGCGGGCGGCGTGCCGGTGCTGGCTGCGGGTGCCGGCCTGGCCGGTGGCGAGGTCTTCGGACGCGGTTGCAGCGTCATGTGCACCTGGCCGCCGGTTCCACCTTCGCCATTGATCTGGCCGCTGCCGGTGTTGTAGGTGAGCTTTGCGCCATGGAAGGAACCCTTGCCTTCCTGCACGACGCTCGCATCGCCGGTCAGCACCACCGTGTTCTGCGAAACCGTGTAATCGATCGTATTGGCCTGGCCGTGCACCATGCTGCCGTCGTCGAGCTTCTGCTGCATGTGCGCGGGGCTGCCCGTCAGCACCACGCGCTGCACCTGGTTGTTCTGGTCGAAATACCCGACGGCGCTGTTGCCGTCCGCGTGCAGCGTGCCCTGGTCGATCTTGACGTTGCCGGTGAAGGTGGTCTTGCCGCTGTCCTGGCTGCCGGCGAAGGAATTCGCCGTGACATTGACCGGCTGGTCGCGATCGGCCTGCGTGGCCTGCGCGGTCGCACAGGC